>JAUZOH010000016.1 GCA_030706565.1 Bacteroidota bacterium
ATTTTTCTGAACCACAAATTTTAAAATGAATCCTATTTTATCTTATCCCCCCTTAAAATAGTTCCTCGCTTTTAATATTGCAATATTCTGATGCTCGCTTTCCTTTTTTGAAATAAATAAAATTTAAAGAAAAATCACTTTCATCCCTGTTTTTAACATTTACACGTATGTAATTTTATAAGTAAATGAATTACAAGGTGATATAATTTTTTGCTGCCTTGTAGAATAATCATAATGGAAGGGGATATTGAAGGAATAAGTTGGGAATGTAAAAAGGGGGTAATAAAAATATAAATAATATAATAATATAAATACACCTTAAAAATTAAGGTGTATTATTTAAAATAAATATAAATTATAATTTATACCCCTTAAAATTTGGTTTAGTAAAATCAAAAACATATTTTTGTCTCGTTAATCAATTGTTCATCTTAAATAAATTTCTATGGAAACGAGACTAAAAATTTACAGAGGGATCCTTTTGATGGCATGCCTTTTAGGATTTGCCGGATCAACTTTCGCCCAGGACAGTCCGACTGAGAAAATTTCTCCATTTAGTGCCGGTGTCGATCTGATGAGCCGCTATATATGGAGAGGATTAAACCCCGGTGGTAATACACCCAGTATTCAGCCTTCATTGAAATACAGTAAGGGAATATTTACTGTTGGGGCATGGGGCGCTTATTCAATCGGAAGTCAGTACGGACAAGAAGCCGACCTTTATGCTACCTTAACACCGGTTAGTTTATTCTCTTTCACCCTTACTGATTATTTCTTTCCAAATGAAACTGCCGGAGCAGCCATGAGAAATAAATATTTCAATTATAAAAAGGATGAAACCGGTCATGTATTTGAAGTTTCGGCAACTTTTAACGGTACGGAGTCATTGCCCTTAAGTTTACTTCTTGCCATGAATGTTTATGGAGCAGATGCCAAAGATGCAAATGGAAAAATATGTCATACTCCTTATGCGGAATTATCCTATTCTGCCAATGTAAATGGAGTGGGCATCAAACCTTTTGTAGGCGCTGTTTTAAGCAAGCCGGACGAGGGAACTACCGGGTATTATTGTCAGAAGGAAGCTGGTATAGTCAATTTAGGGGTAACTGCCTCGAAAAAACTTACGATCAATAAGGATTTTTCTATACCTGTAACCTCTTCCCTGATTACCAATCCCAGTGCGGGTAATATTTATCTGGTTTTCGGTTTTTCATTTTAATTGAATCATTAACTATCTAAATATATACATCATGAAAAAAATTGAAGCAATTATTCGTACTTCAAAGTATGAAGAGGTAGCGAAAGCTCTGCATGCAATTGACATCGATTTTTTCTCTTTCTGGGAAGCAACGGGTGTCGGTAATGAAAAAAAAGCACTGGAAAGGTCTTATCGTGGAATATACACCAATACGGCCCTGATTCCACGAAGAATGCTTACTATCGTTGTACGGGATATTAATGTCAGGAAGACAGTTGATTGTATCTTAAAAACCGCTTATACCGGTGATTTGGGGGATGGGAAAATTTTTGTCTCGCCTATTGAGGAATCCTGGCGGATAAGGACAGGAGAGAGCGGGGACGATTCCCTGTATACAAAAGACTAAATTATAATATGAATTTTAAAATTTGATATCATGGACCTAAGTAAAATTATAGATAGAATGCCTTCGTTTTCTGCATTAAAGGCGCGAAGTAAGAAAGAAAACTTGAAATTATTTTTGACTGTTTTTTTCGGGAAATTGATTGGTTTGTTTGTCGTTGTATTGGCAATGATGATATTACCGGGTATGATTTCAGGTTCTGCAAGTGCTGCAGAAACATATACCCCTCATGAAACTGCTTCAATTAATGCCTTGAACACTGTCTGGGTATTGGTTTCAGCCTTCCTGGTATTTGGTATGCAAGCAGGTTTTGTATTGTTGGAAGCCGGTTTTGCCAGAGCAAGGGAAACTGTAAATATTTTGGTCGAATGTATTTTCGATACTGCAATTTGTGGAATTTTATTCTGGGCTATAGGATATGCCTTTATGTTTAGTCATGGTAACGGATTTATCGGATACCATTGGTTTTTCTTATCTGGTGCTCCTTTAACTTATGAAGCTACCGGCGTGTCTCTCCTGGCTCACTGGATTTTCCAATTTGCTTTTGCTGATACCTGTTCTACAATTACTTCCGGTGCAATGATCGGTCGTACAAGTTTCCGTGGGGATATTCTTTACAGTATTTGTGTTACAGGTTTCATTTATCCTATTATCGGGCATTGGGCATGGGGTCCTGATGGATTTTTAGCTACAATGGGTACTGCCGGTCATTTTTTACCAACTCTCGGACAACCGTTCCGTGATTTTGCCGGATCAACGGTTGTTCATACCATTGGGGGTGTGATTTCTCTTGCCGGTGCTATTGTACTGGGTCCCCGTATCGGAAGAACATTTTTACGTGATGATAAAGAAAATGGGGGTTTACCGGCTCCTCATAGTTTGCCCTTAGCTACTGTTGGCGCTTTCTTGTTGTGGTTTGGCTGGTATGGTTTCAACCCGGGAAGTAGCCTTTCGGCAATGGATTTTCAAGGTATTGGCCGGATTGCTGCCAACACTACCCTTGCTACTTGCGCGGCTGCTCTTTCAGCCATGTTGTTGCCTCTTTGGATTGGCCCTACAAAAGGGAAATTCGATTGTAGTTTTACCGTAAACGGTTTGCTTGGCGGATTGGTGGCAATTACTTGTCCCTGTTATTGGGTATCTCCTGGCGGTTCGATCATTATCGGTTTGATTGCCGGTGTCGTAGTATTTGTCGGAATGTACACATTGGAACATTTCAGAATTGATGATCCCGTTGGCGCTGTTTCGGTTCATGGTCTTAACGGAATTTGGGGAACTATATCCCTTGGATTCTTTGCTTGTGGGTTGTATGGTTCAACTGGTCCTACAGGCGCTGATAATACAGCTCCGGTAACAGGTCTGTTCTATGGCGGCGGAACAGCAGTATTGAAAGCACAACTTGTTGGTAATATCATTGTGGCTGTTACAACTTTCGTTGTGGCGATGTTCGTTATGTGGGTTGTTTCCAAACTGCCTTATCCGTGGAAACTCCGGGTTGAACCTAAGGGTGAAACCAGAGAAGGTGGCCTGGATATGCATGAACATGGTGCTAAAGCCTACTTTATGAATTAAGCACTATCCTGTATGCCGGGAATTGGTGTTGAAAGAATGATATTCGGGGGTAAAATGAATACTTTCTGATACACCTTTATCCTGGTAGTTTGAAAAACCGGTACATCTGATATTAGTTTTTAAGGTTTTTGGCGGCTTCCAATTGGAAGCCGTTTTTTTATGGTTATAATCTTAAGGATTAACAAAAAAATCTAAGGGTACAATTGCAAAATACTTTTGTGGAAATCAATTAAATCTTTCTTTATCTTTGTATTAAACGTTTTATTAGTAAAGCCTAAAGATATGCACCATCCACTTCTAAATGAATTGTTTTCAAAGCGCCGCAGCTTGAGGGCTCTTTCCGACTTGCCCATAGAGGCTGATAAATTAATTTCTATTTTCGAATCAGCCCGCTGGGCACCTTCTGCAAACAATCAGCAACCCTGGAGGTTTATTTATGCACAGAGAGAAAATAAGGCGGATTTTGAAAGGTTGTTTAACTGCCTTTTACCCGGTAATCAGGTTTGGGTAAAGAATGCTTCAGTACTGCTGGTTACGGTTGCCGAAGTTATTTCATCCTATAATCAAAAAAACAATCCTTATGCCTGGCACGATACGGGATTAGCTACCGAAAATTTGATTTTACAGGCCACACACCTGGGGTTAATTGCTCATCCCATGGCTGGCTTTGATAAAGATAAAGCACGAAAGGATTTGCATATTCCCCCATCTTTTGAACCTGTTGCCATGGTTGCTGTCGGTTATCCCGGTGATATAAACGAACTGCCCCCGGAATTGCAGGAAAAAGAAAGAGGAATGCGGGTAAGACGGCCCATCAATGACCTGTTTTTTAAAGGCCGGTTTGAATAGCTATTCTATAACACCGGAACCCAATAATTCTTCTTCATCATACCAGGCAGCAAATTGTCCGGAAGCAATACCTCTTTGAAGTTTTTCAAAACTGATATATATACCTTCAGGTTTCATAAATAAGGTGGCTTTCTGCAAGGGTTGGCGGTAACGGATGCGGACAAGGTAATCTCTTTTTTCACCTTCCTTCATGGCTAAGTCTTCCCTGATCCAGTGAATGTCTTTTTTTGCAATGAACAATCCGGGACGGTTTAAACCCGGATGGTCATGTCCCTGGCCAGTATAGATAATATTTTTTTCAATATCTGTGCTAATGACAAAGAGGGGCTTTTCTTTTCCTCCTACATTTAATCCTTTGCGCTGGCCAATAGTATAAAATTGAGCTCCTTCATGGGTCCCTACCTTTTGTCCGTCTGAAGGACTGTATTGATAAGGCCTGACAAGTATTCCAAGCTTTTCTTCTTCATTTTTTGCCTGTTTTAGAAGACTTGCGCGTTGTCTGTACACTTCGCAGTCTACAGGTATTTCTATTATATCTCCGCTCTTAGACTTGAGCTTTTGCTGTAAAAATACAGGAAGGTTGACTTTTCCCACAAAACAGATTCCCTGTGAATCTTTTCGGGTTGCAGTGGCCAGGTCTAATTCTTCGGCAATTTTTCTGACCTCGGGTTTTATCAAATTTCCAATCGGGAAAAGGGCATTTTTTAGCTGTTCCTGTGATAGCTGGCAAAGGAAATAGCTCTGGTCTTTATTCTTGTCGCTTCCTGCCAGTAGCCTGTAGTAGGTCTTTCCATCGTGTTCTGTGACTTCTTTTCGGCAATAATGGCCGGTGGCAATATAATCAGCATTAAATTTTTCGGCTGCTTTTACAAATTCGTCAAATTTGATTTCACGGTTGCACAATACATCGGGATTTGGGGTTCTCCCCTGGGCATATTCGTTGAACATATAATCAACGACTCTTTTTCTATAATTTTCGCTTAAATCAACAGAATAAAAGGGGATACCTATTTTTTTTGAGGCCAGTTCAGCAAAAATAATATCATCACTCCATGGACAATCCCCTTCAAGGGTGCCTGTCGTATCTTTCCAATTGATCATGAATAAGGCAATTACATCATAGCCCTGCTGTTTTAACAGGTATGCAGCAACACTAGAATCTACCCCACCTGACATTCCAATTACTACTCTTTGCATAAAATTTTATATATTTGCCCGCAAAGATACAAAGCATTAAAGAATTTCTGTAAAATGAATTGTAGATTGAATCATTAAGTATTTCATTTAGTTAAAAACTAATATGAAAAGATTTACTCTTTCTACATAAAAAAATTAATTAAAATAATTTGTTTGTTTTATAAAAAGCTTTATTAACTTTGCAAGCAAATCCTAAACAATAATTTTTATTAATAATCTTAAACTGTATTTAAAATGAAAAAATTAGCATTGCTTTTCGCTGGTGTTGCTTTTGTAAGTGTTATCGCTTTAACAAGTTCATGCAAAGGTTCTTCTGACAAAGCTCAGACTACCACAACTGATACTACTGCTGCTCCTGCTGCTGCTCCTGCTGCTGATACCGCCGCTGCTGCTGCTCCTGCTGCTGATACCACTGTTGCAAAGTAATTTCAACGAAAAAATCTTTAAAAAAAACAGAACTTCGGTTCTGTTTTTTTTTTGCCTGTTTTTGGGCAATGAAATAAAAAAACCTCACTTCATCATTGAAGTGAGGTTTTTTTAAGGCCGAATGATATTAAAATCTTTCGTAATCTTTATCCAAACGGCTGTTTTCTGACAATTTGATATTATAACCTTTGAATTTTCCTGCTGGTGCAGGTTTTTTGACAGTCGTTGTTTTTACTGTATTTATTTCTGATGTTTTTATCGTTGGAGCAGATATTTTGGCTGTTGTCTTATGGATGGAAGGAGAAAAATTGAAATTTGAAGCTTTCATTCCGGCATTATTCAATTTAAAATAAGAAACAAGCGATTTTAACTGCTCGGATTGTGAGGACAATTCCACTGAATTGGTGGCGATCTCTTCAGAAGCAGCAGCATTTTGTTGGGTAACATTATTAAGTTGCTGAATGGCGTTGTTGATCTGACTGCTTCCCGAGTTTTGTTCAGCACTTGCTGCTGCAATTTCCTGGACTAATTTCGTCGTCCTTAATATTTCCGGAGAAATTTCTTCAAAAAGCTTTGCCGCATCCTGGGTGTTTTTAACACTTTCTGAAGAAAGTTTCTGAATTTCATCTGCAGCAAGTTTACTGTGTTCTGCAAGCTTTCTGACTTCACCGGCAACCACTGCAAATCCTTTTCCATGTTCACCTGCACGGGCTGCTTCAACAGCTGCATTTAGGGCCAGGATATTTGTTTGAAAAGAGATATCATTGATAATTGTGATTTTTTCTGCAATTTCATGAATCGATTTCAGGCTTTGTTCAGCAGCTTTGCTCATTATTTCTATTTTTTCAACCACTGAATTGGCGATTTTTTCCGATTGCTGCGCATTTTCTGAATTTTGTTGAATATTGGCTACCATTTCTTCCATAGACGAGGATACCTCTTCGGTAGAAGAAGCCTGCTCGGATGCACCCTGCGACATGATCTGTGCATTATTGCTTAGTTCACTGCTTGCACCCACAATGCTTTCAGATGCCGTCATTATGCTGGATATTACTTCATTTAATTTCTTGGTATGTTCATTTAAGGCTTTATCTATTTGTCCAATTTCATGGTTGTTCTCATCAGCTTTTTCATTGAAATTCACATTGATATCTCCTTTGCTCAATAATTCAATTTTTTGAACCAAAGAAGTCAAAGGAATTTTTAATACTTTGTTTAAAAGATAACAACTGAAAGTTGCACAAATAATCCAGACCGGGATTGACCATATTAAATGTATGATTCCGTCTGCTGCAACAAAAAATATCGTAATTGCAGTTACAACCACATTAAATATGGTAATTAATCCAATATTAAAAGCAATGGATTTTTTAAAGGTGAAATTTAATAAGACTACAAGTGCAGGAACTATTACAAAAAAAAGTAGTAGAATGAAAATTAATAAGTTGCTCATTTTACGGAATTTTAATTTGAGAAATATTTAGACAATATAATAAAATACTAAAATTTTTATTCAACCGTTTAAAATATTCATGGAATATGTTGTTTCCAACTATATACCAACAAAGATAAAAAAAAACCAAAAGGATGTTCCGGGAGTATAATTGGCATGAACCCTCTTGTTTTTATGATATTTATCAATAAAATCCTGATGTTAAATGATATATAAAACATAATTACAATATCAAATCCCTGAAAGTTTTTCTAAATATTAGGATATTCCCTAAAGAAATCAGAAATTAAATACGAGAATAATTAATAAAAGTTTTATAAAATCTTTATTACATTTGCCTTCAAAAATTTAAAAAATATGCTTACTTCAGTCATTCTTCAAATCACAAGTCCTGTTACTTCCAATCTGGTAAAGGTTGCCCCCAGGCAGAATATCATTGATCTAATGATGAAAGGTGGATGGATTATGGTTCCATTGGTTATTCTTTCAATTTTTGCGGTTTATTTTATCATTGATATTTATTTTCTCGTGAAAAAATCATCCAGGGTGGATAAGAATTTCATTCCTGGTTTAGTCGATATGATTAAAGACGGAAAAATTGATTCCGTGAAAATGATGTGCAATTCTTCCAGTTCTTCTCTGGCCAGAATAATAGGAAAGGGGTCTGAAAAAATCGGACAACCCATCAGCGAAATTGAATCATCCATGGAGTTGGAAGCCAGGTCAGAAAAAGCCAGGCTGGAAAACAACTTGTCTTTTTTGGGCGTTATTTCCTCTATTGCTCCTATGTTTGGCTTTTTAGGAACAATCTTCGGTGTGATAAAAATCTTTTACAATATCTCCTTAGCAGATAATATCAGCATAGGAATTATTTCAGGCGGACTTTATCAGAAGATGATCAGCTCGGCTTCAGGTTTGCTTATTGGTATTTTTGCCTATGCCGGTTTCCAGTATTTAAGGATCAGAATAAGCAGATTAATGGTACAAATTGAGAAGGACTCAAATACTTTTATTGAAGTGCTTAAAGAACCTGTAAAGTAGTGTTACTTCGGTTAGATTTTTCTTTTAAAGGACCTAAAATTTAGAATTAAATGAAAATAGATAGAAGTACCAACAGTGATGCAGAAGTTTACCTGGGATCATTTAACGACATCATGTTTTTTCTCTTGTTGTTTTTCCTGATAGTCTCAACAATGGTAAACCCTTCAGTGATTAAATTGATGTTGCCCAAAGCTTCATCGGGCCAAACTATTTCCAAGGTGAACATCAATTTATCGGTTACCAAAGACCTGCATTATTTTTTAAATGATAAGCCTATTTCATTTCAGGAAATAGAACCTACACTTACTGCTTTAATTAAGAATAATAAGGAACCAACCGTTATTCTGAGAACGGATAGTGAGTTGACTATCCAGCAAATCGTGGATGTTTTAGAAATAGGTAACCGTCTTAAAATAAAAATGGTACTTGCCACTCAATCAAGACAATGAGTGGCAAATACCATTAATTTTTTAATCCCTTCTTTTTTATTCCCATTCAATAGTGGCAGGTGGTTTTGAACTGATATCAAAGACCACACGATTCACACCTTTTACATTATTAATAATTTCATTGGAAATTTTCTGAAGAAATTCATAAGGCAGATGCGACCAGTCTGCTGTCATACCGTCTGTAGATGATACGGCACGCAAGGCAACTACATTTTCATAAGTCCTTTCATCACCCATTACGCCCACGGACTGTACTGGCAGTAAAATAGCTCCGGCCTGCCATACCTTATCATATAAACCGGAATCCCTTAAGCCTTGAATATAAATTGAATCAACTTCCTGAAGAATCTTGACTTTCTCCCGGGTAATTTTACCGATAATCCGTATTGCCAGGCCTGGTCCGGGGAAAGGATGGCGTTTAAGTATCACATCATCAATTCCAAGAGCTGTACCAACGAGGCGAACCTCGTCTTTAAAAAGAAGATGCAGGGGTTCTATAACTTTTAATTTCATGGTTTTGGGCAGCCCGCCAACATTGTGATGCGATTTTATTTTGGCTGATGGGCCATTAACCGACATGGATTCTATAACGTCAGGATAAATAGTGCCCTGGGCCAGCCATTTTACATCTTTGATCTTTTGTGCTTCTGCATCAAAAACTTCAATGAAATCGCGGCCGATAATTTTCCTTTTTTTCTCCGGTTCATCAACACCGCTTAAGTCATCGAGAAATTTATCTTTTGCATTTACCCCGATCACGTTGAGCCCCATGTTTTTATATGACTGCAGTACCTTTTCGAATTCGTTTTTGCGCAATAAACCGTTGTCAACAAATATACTGGTAAGGTTTTTACCTATGGCCCTGTGCAAAAGTACCGCAGTAACTGATGAGTCGACTCCCCCGGATAATCCCAATACTACTTTATCATCGCCGATTTTGCTCTTAAGTTCAGCAATGGTGCTTTCGATAAAGGAGGCCGGAGTCCAGCTCCGCGTACAATGACAAATACCTGAAATGAAATTTTCCAGCAGTTTTAATCCTTCCGTGGTGTGATAAACCTCAGGATGGAATTGGATTCCATAAGTATTTTCTCCTTCAATTTTAAATGCTGCAACCTTTACATCGCTTGTAGATGCAATAATCTTGAAATTAGCCGGGATTTTTGTGATGGTATCTCCATGTGACATCCATACCTGCGTATTTAAGGTAAGGGATTTTAATAAATCGCTTGTTGCGTCAATGGTTTCCAGATTTGCACGGCCATATTCCCTGTGTTCCGATGGCATTACTTCACCTCCTGAGGTGTGGGCCAAATATTGAGCTCCATAACAAATACCCAGTAAGGGAAGTTTCCCTTTTATCATTGAAAGATCCGGAGAAGGAGCGTTTTCTTGCCGCACTGAAAAAGGGCTTCCCGAAAGAATAACCCCTTTTACATTTTCATCTATCTGTGGTATTTTATTAAAAGGATAAATTTCACAATACTCATTCAATTCTCTTACCCGGCGGGCAATCAGTTGGGTGTATTGTGAGCCAAAATCGAGAATAACAATTTTTTCCTGCATATAGCTGATATTAAACTATTTAAATTTTTTCAATAAATCTTTCACAGCATCTTTATGTACGGTGAAATTGATCATTTTCAATTTTACAAAGTCTTCATGGAAGAAATAATATCCAAATTCGGGTTTGCTCGAATCATTATTCCTGGAACCTGCACTTGAATCTTTAATTAGATACCAGTCTTTGCCATCTTTTTCTGTATATCCCACCAGGTGCATCCCATGATCATCGGTAGTGGTCTGGTTTGAAAACCTGAACTGACGTGCATCATCATTGATATAAGCCGAAGGAATATCGAAGTCTGGGATAACCGCTGCCTGGGTATCCCTGTCGAAACCTGCTTCAGAAACATCGCCGCCAATAGCCATTGAATAACCATGCCTGATGGCCGATTTTAATGCTGCCATAAAATCTTTCAGGGGAACATTATAATATTCTTTGTTGTGCCACCAGTTGTCCGGTACTTTATATTCAACTTGTTTGTAAAAGGGCTCCTGTTCAAGTGAAAGAATATCAACATAGTCGTCAAGATCAAGTTTCAGAACTTCTTTGAGATATTGCTGAGGAGTATAATTTTTACCATTTACTTTAACGGTGGCAGGAGGAACTCCAATATAATGGTTCAGGATAGATTTAATGGTAGCAAGAGCTTCATCTTCATCCCATGCATTAGATGTTTTTAGCGAATTGAGATAAGCTTTCATTTCATTGGCCAATTTTTCATGGTTGTAGAATTTACGGCCTTCCGGCAATCCTTTGAAATCTGCTTCAGGAACAATGCCATATTGTTTCCAGATCCTTGCCAAGGCATTGCATTCTGAACCTTCGTCAAATACGGAATTTCCCCTTTCTTCTACAAACCTTCTTGCCTTTTCAACATATTCCCAATATACGGTGTACATTTCAGACAGTTTGACTTTTTGTTTGGTCAAACGGTATATTTCTGATTCGTAAAATGAAGTGGTTGAGAAACACCAGCATGTACCAGTGTTGCCTTGTGAAATGGGAGGATTGTGCCAAAAGGGATTTGAATAAAAACTTACTTTGTTGGGCAGGCTCATACCCGAAAAGTCCATTTTGAAAATCTTGGGCTTTTCAACGGGTTCTGATTGCTCTTCAACATCCCTGTTATCTTTTAAAATGGAATTCTGATAAAATCCCGGTTTATACTCTCTGAAAACACCCTTGTCAAATTTGTCTTGCGCAAATGTGGCACTGCTGATCAAAATTGCAGCAAATAATAAATATTTTTTCCTCATATTCTTATTTTTTTAAGTTGCAAAATTACTTATTATTTCAGATCTTAAATAACATTGCCTGAAAAACATCGAATAAGGGTTTGAAAAAATGATTTTTGATTTATGCTGCTATTGAAACAATTGATTCGTTTTTGTAGAGAAAAATCAATTTGTAGTTTCTCCTAATTATTGATAATTTTATGAAAGGGAAGCCTTAACTGATATGTATAAAGAATAATGAAAAAACATTCGCCTTTAAACTCATCGGTCTTTTGTATTGCTCATGATTTACTCAGCGAAAGAATGATTTATTCCAATTATGCCGGGATGAATATGGGTTTTATAGAGTATGGACATGGAATGGGAATTTGATCAAATGTTTGAATTTTTTGTTTATATATTGAATATTTACTGTTGTACTTTAGCTTTCCTACTTTTTCTTATTTCTGACCGATGTTATTTCTGTAAAATAGTAACTTTGCTTCATCTTGTCAACATGTGAGCCGGATGAATTCCCCGGTATGGAATTCAGTTGAAAAAGGAATTCCATTAATTGGGTGAAGCAATCACAAAGAATCGAACAGGTAAATTATTTGAATTAAAATGGCAGAAAAAACAAAGCCCGAAACTATAAACCGTTATTTTATTCAACTAAACTATAAAGGAACACGCTATCATGGCTGGCAGATCCAGGAAAATGCCAATAGTGTCCAGGCAGAACTTAACCAAAAATTATCCCTGATGCTGGGCGAAACAATAGAAACAACCGGGGCGGGAAGGACAGACACCGGTGTCCATGCCCTTTATTATATTGCTCATTTCGATTCTGCCAATTTGGAGCGGATCGCAGCGCAATTCACTTTGAAAAACCCATGGGGAAAAGATGCTTACCAGGTGTTTGTTCAGAAACTCAATGGTTTCCTGTCACCTGATATTGCCGTTCAACAAATATTCAAGATGCATCCCAATGCTCATGCACGTTTTGATGCTTTGTCCCGCACTTACGAATACCATATCACCAGGTTCAAAAATCCTTTTTTGAATGATTATGCCTATTACTTAAGAGGTAAACTGGATGTAGAACTAATGAACCGTATGGCCAGGGAACTTTTTTCCTACCAGGATTTTAAGAGTTTCAGCAAAACGGATTCCGGCAACCATACTTCTTTGTGTACAATTTCCCGGGCTGAATGGGAAGAAAAAGATGATTTGCTGGTTTTTACCATTAAAGCAAACCGTTTTTTGAGGAATATGGTCAGGGCAATTGTGGGTACCTTGCTGGATGCAGGAACTGGTAAAATAAACAGGGCTGATTTTAAAAATATCATTGAAGGGAAAGATCGACGTTTGGCGGGTACATCGGTCCCGGCCAAAGGTTTATTCCTTACTTTCATTGAATATCCACAAAAATTTAATCTTTTTCCTTTGAGTTCAGATGAAAATCAGGTTTCTGAACAGTGATATAATAGATCTATGCAGGGGATGGTATTATGGGATTCATAGTATTATAAAATATAGAGTATTATATGAACCATAATACTTTAAATTTCAATTAAGCGGTTCGACAATAAACATATCATTTCTGTTCCACTCTGCCCAATATTTAAGCGATAATATGCGGATCAGTTTCCAGTAACCATCAGTTAAATTGCCATATTCCAGAATTCCCTTGTTGATATCGGCATCAACCTGCTTGTTGTATTCGTCTTTCAGGCGAAGCCTTATTTTCTTTCCTTTATAGGTAAAAATGGCTTCAGGCCGGATGATTGAATCATCGGAAATATGAATCATGCCCAGTCCGAGGGTGGCGCCTGTGCTTACCTGCAGGCCGTCGTTCATGCACCCCATGGGAGGTTTATGCCCGGCAAATGAGAGGACTTCCAGCCTGTCAACATCGGTATTGAGGAGTTCACGGGCCTTTAATCCCATTTTGGCACCCACGATGGAATAAACGCCCAAATGGCCATGAATTTCATTGGTCAGCACACAAACCCTCCATTCTTCTTTACCAAAGTACTGGATGATTTTATTCATATATTGCCGCACGTCATATTTATAGAGTTCAGGCTGGTCCGGAAAGGATTCAAAGGTGATATTTTTTTCTACCACATATTTTTGAGCAAGGATCAAGGGGATTTTTTCGCGTATGCCGTCAAAATTCAGATTTTTCACAATGCTGTGCAAAGGGTTGAGCATATCAATCTGCATATCAAAAAATTCGGGATACCAGAGATAGACAGGAATAAGCTCGTCGGCGATGGTTTGCGGATGATCTGCATGAAAAATGGTATTTTCAGCAATATGGGCATATTTATTTTCAATGGTACCCATATTATCTGATAGCACTTTGTCGTATCTGGCCAGGGGGGCATTTATGTTTGAGATAAACTCGAATTTTATGTCCTTTTTTAAGAGGAAATCTGCAGACGACTGATCACGTTCATAATTAATCCCGGACAAAGGCGACAGGGTTTCGTTATACCAGATTATCCTGCTGATTTTTTGAATCAGTTCGGGATGTGATTTTACAGCATCGGCCAGGTTTGTCAATGGCCCCAGGCATAATAAAGTAACAGGTTCGGAATTTGAACTTAAACATTTCACGATAAGATCGGAAGCTTTTATTTTATTTTGAGGAATGGGAGCGGGGGCAGCCCGGAGTTCCCAGTTGAGACTTTTGCAATAATTCCTCCATGCCGGTGCCTTAAGTTTACTGTTTGGGCCTATGCCTACAGGTACATTGGCATGCTCTGTAGCTTGAAGTAACCTGTATACTTTTTCATAACCATCCTGTGGATTTAGTGCACCATCGGATGTGGTCACAGCTAGAATATCAATTTCGTGAAGGGCCGTAAGCAGGCAAAAAGCGCGCAGGTCATCGGCACCGCAATCTGTGTCGATGATAACCGGGATCCTGGGTACTGATTGGCCAATGCTCAGGCTTTTCGGCAGGAAAAGAACAAGAAAAATTAACAGATACTTAGCAGTTGCCTGGATTAAACCCGGGTATGAATTAAAAAATTTTCTTTGCAAATTCATTTCATGAAAAATCTTAAGAATAGTATAAGGATCAGGTCCTTAATAAGTTAATTTTTCTTTTAGTATGTTATTCAACTGAACCGGATTAATTCCGCTTTTCAGGTGACCGGCTTCAGCAACCGATATTTTGCCTGTTTCTTCGGAAACCACAACTACAAAGGCATCTGTATGTTCAGAGATTCCCAGGGCTGCTCTGTGCCTCAAACCCAGATGGGGAGGAAGTTCCATGTTTTCGGACAGGGGCATGATGCAATGGGCAGCATAAATTTTATCATTGATTATAATTGCTGCCCCGTCATGCAAGGGATTGTTCTTGAAAAAAATACTTTCAAGCATACGGCTGGTGGTATTGGCGTTGATGATGTCCCCGGTTTCAGAATACATAAAAAGTTTTGATTCGCGGGCAATAACAATCAGAGCGCCGGTTCTGGACTGGGACATATCACTGCAGGCTTTTACAATGGAGTTGATTTGGACTGCTGTTTCCCTTTCGATATTTAAAGAGAAGATATGCTCCAACGAAAAATTTTTCTTTTTCATTGAACGTGAGCCAAGGATTAGAAGAAATCTCCTGATTTCCTGCTGAAACAAGACAATTAAAGCAATGACGCCCACTCCGATAATCTGCCCCAATATCGAGCTGAGCAGTTGCATGTTCAGCGCCTTAACGATCAGCCAAAGTAAATAAACCGAGAAAATTCCGATAAAAATATTGATGGCTGCCGTTCCTTTTATTAACCGGTAAAATCCATATAAAAGTAAGGCGACCAGTAAAATATCAATGACATCTAAAAAACGTATGGTGATAAAAGCTACAATCATGGTTAATAGATTTTTTCCGTTTTTTTAATCTTACTGAATATTTATGGTGTTTGTCAAAAATTAACTGTATAGGTAAACAAGTTAATCTGTAAATTTATTGTATTCTTCTAATATTTTAATACTTTCTGTTGCTTCTTTTACATCATGAACCCTGAGGATATTTGCTCCTTTTAATAAAGCCAGGGTGTTGATTATCGTAGTCCCGTTCAATGCCTGATCCGGAGAGGATTGTAGTAGTTTGTAAATCATTGATTTTCTCGACACTCCTACAAGAATGGGAAGTTCGAAAATTTTGAAATCCTCCATTTTATGAAGCAGTTCATAATTGTGGTCCAGGGTTTTTCCAAAACCAAATCCGGGATCTATAATAATATCGGAAACGCCCATCAGTTTCAGGGTAGATATTTTTTCTGAAAAGAATTTCAGGATTTCCTCCATCAGGTTTCCGTAGACCGGATTTTTCTGCATATTGTTGGGTTCACCCTTGATATGCATCAGTATATAAGGAACTTTGAGACCGGCAATGGTTTTAAACATATCCGGATCCATAGTTCCCCCGGAGATATCATTAATGATATCCGCTTCAAATTCAGAAACGGCTTTTTGAGCTATTGAAGCCCTGTAAGTATCAATGGAAACAGGAATGTCCGGGAAACGTTTGCGGACAATTTCCAGGGCAGGGAACAGGCGTTTCTCTTCTTCTTCTTCAGAAACCTCGGGAGCTCCGGGCCTTGTCGAATAAGCGCCCATATCAATAATTTTTCCTCCTTCCGCAATAATTTGTCCGGCTCTGGCTGTTATGGCCTCCGGTTGGGTATATTTCCCTCCATCGTAAAATGAATCAGGGGTCACATTTAATATTCCCATTACAACAGGCTTAGATAAATCCAGCAATTTGCCCCGGCAGTTAATAGAATGTTTTTTAGAAAAAAATGTATCTTTATCCACAATTTTTGATTTTTATTTGATTACCTGCAAAAGTAATCATTGCTTTTTTTAAAGTACAAACCCTAATTAAAACAAATGAATTTTTTTGTCATCGAAGGATTAGATGCATCAGGTAAATCGACTCAGATTAGATTGTTACAGCAATACCTGCAAGACGAAAATATACCTTTTAAATATTTACACTTTCCGCGCACTGATTCCGATCTTATTGGTGAACTGATAGCCAAATTCCTGCGGGGCGAGTTGGGCAACATCGACTCTGTTAATCCTTACCTGGTTGCCTTAATTTATGCCCTGGACCGGCAGGAGGCAAGTAGTACCCTAAAATCTTGGCTGGACCAGAAATATTTTGTGCTTGTCGACCGTTATGTTTATTCGAACATTGCTTTTCAATGTGCAAAAATTGAAAATCCTGATGAAAGAGAAAAACTCCAGAAGTGGATCCTTCAGTTGGAGTTTGATTTTTATAAGATTCCAAGGCCAGACTTAAATATTTTTCTGGATGTGCCTTTTAATTTTGTTGCCGGTAAGTTAACCGGACAGCGTACGGGTGATGACCGGAATTATTTGAATGGAAGAAGTGATATTCATGAGCAGGATCTTAATTTTCAGAGGAAAGTAAGGGAACAATATCTTGCTTTGGAAGGAAAGTTGGAAAGTTATAAGGTTTTAAACTGTAGCGATGAACAGGGGAAAATGCTTCAGGCTGAAAAAATATTTGAGAAATTGTTGAAATGTTTAAGGGAAAATCATTTTTTTTGAGAAATAGAAAGGTTTAAAGCAAAATAAATTTGTAGAAAAATAGTACCTTTCGCATGTAATAATGCGGCAACCAGCCATTGTTCCTGTTCGTTTACTTAAGTTAATTATTAAAACAAAGATATTATGAATACAGTCAGAAAGATAGCAAGGATTATAGTGGGCATGGTATTTATTTTTTCTGGATTTGTAAAACTTATTGATCCCCTGGGTTCTGCTTATAAGTTTTCTGATTATTTCGCAGCTTTTGGAATGAGTTTTCTTCAACCTTTGGCTTTCCCCTTTGCCGTGATGATGTGTATCGCCGAGTTTGCCATGGGGGCCTGCCTGTTTATGGGAATAAAAATGAAGTTGACTTCAACGCTGGTGCTGATTTTTATGTCTTTTTTTACTCCCCTTACCTTGATTCTTGCTTTATTCAACCCCGTAACCGATTGCGGGTGTTTTGGGGATGCCATTAAGCTTACGAACTGGCAAACTTTTTATAAAAATCTGGTCCTGCTTGCATTGATTATTTTTATTTTTTCAAACCGGAAAAAATATTCTCCCTTTTCGACCAATGTGGTTGAATTTTCCATGATCATTTTGTTTTGTATGATTGGATTGGGGTTGATGACTTACAGCTACTTCCATTTACCCCTGGTTGATTTCAGACCCTATCATACTGGAGTAAATATTCCTCAAAAGATGACCATTCCTGCCGGAATGCCCAGAGATGAATACAAAACATTGCTTTATTATTCGAAAAATGGTAAAATTGTTGAATTTACGGAAGATAACTATCCCTGGCAGGATACGACTTGGAAATGGGTGGATACACGTTCTGTATTGGTTAAGGAAGGCTATAAACCTCCCATTCACGATTTTAATATTGTTTCACTTCAGGGAAATGATATTACTGACGTTGTCCTGAATAGTCAGGGATATAATTTCCTTCTTATTGCCCACGATCTGAACAAAGCAAATGTTGCTGCCTTAAAAAAAGCCAATGAACTTGCCCTTTTCTGCATGCAAAATCATATAGGTTTCTATTGCCTTACTTCAACCGGGAAAAAGGATATACAAAATATCCGTCAACATTATCAACTGGATTATGATTTTTATATCGCTGATGAAACGACGCTTAAAACTATTGTCCGCTCAAATCCCGGGCTTTTACTTCTTAAGGAAGGAACTATAATCGGCAAATGGCATTTTAAAGATTTTCCGGATCCTAAATTTCTTAATAAAAATTTTATGTCCAGTCAAATTGAGGAATTTACCCGTAGAAATGAACAATTAACTGCAGTTTGTCTTGGACTTGGTTTCCTTTTGCTCATGAGTATTATTGCTTTGGTATTAAAGAAGAAGAAAATTGTGATTTAAGGACAATATTGGGAGTTGTCCGTTAATTGCTATACATAAACGAATTTAGCTATATAATTATTTGTCAATTATATAGCTAAATTCGTTTATAGGGGATTGAAGCATATAAATAAGGTATTTGAAAGGCATAAGTAGTAAATACTTGAATATCAGCTAATTATATAATTTTAAAAAATAACAAAATATTCATTATTGATATATGTTTTGGTACGATATTTGCATATTTTTAATAATAAAATCTAAATTTTAGGAGGTTTGGCTATGAAAACTTTAATGAAAATAACGGTACTTGCGCTAGTGGTTAGTGCTTGTTCCAGTATGCATTTTGCTACCTCCGAATATGACGATTTATACTATTCTCCTGCTGATCATGCTTCTCCAGTGTATAATTCTGATAAATCTTCTGTTTCGGAACATGCAAGTGGTGGCTATAATTCTAATGAACGTTATTCTGAACCTGCACAGGAGCAAAGGCAGGATAATTCAAATGCTTCCGGACAGGATCGTTATAAATCAACCACTGTTAACGATTACCAGTCAAATACTCCAGCTGTTTACGGAAACAATGAGAACCAGGTAAACAATTATAGCGGACAAAATGAACAGTCTGTTTCAGATCAAAACAATGCACAACCGGATACTGCTTATGCAAGCGGTGGGAATACCTATATCACTAATAATTATTATGACGATGATTATTATTCTTATGCTTCCCGTATCCGCAGATTCCATTCTCCCTGGTGGGGTTTAGATTATTATGATCCTTTCTATTATGATCCATTTGGATTATCTTTTGGCTGGAATTCATGGACAGGCTGGAACTTTGGCTTTGGCTTTGGCTGGCCATATTATAGTTCTTTTTACTCTCCCTATTATGGCTATGGTTATGGCTATGGATACGGCTATGGATACGGAGGTTATGGTTACTGGGGTTGGCCCTATTATGGGGGGCTTTATGATGGATATTATTATGGGGATGTATATCGCCACAGAAACACTGATTCTTATGGGCGCCGCAGGAACATGGGCTCGAACAGTTATATTACCGGTGGCGGTGGCTATTCTGTAAGAAATTCCGCTTCAACCAGTGAATACGGTAGACGTATGGGAAGCTCAACTGTTAATTCCTCGATTTCTGCTGCAGATAACGGCCGGCGTTCAATTGCTACTTCCACCAGGAACGGCAGTGAACCGCTGAAATCCGGAACAATCGTAAATGACAATAATTATAGAAGGAATGTTGGTACAACCAATAATTCTACCCCTTATTCCCGTTCGTCCATCTATAATTCGGACTATAGAAGAGCTTCTTCAAATTACAATAGCAATACGAATCAGAACTATACCCCGCGTTATAGCAGACCGGTTAATAGCAGGCCGACTTATAATAACAATAGTACATCAGGTGCCAGAACCAATCAGGTTGTACCGCGTACTTCCTATTCCCGCCCGGATAATGCTGTTACAAGGCAAAGTTCACAGAATACCTACAAGAGCAGTACTATAGATAATCGAGCAACTTATTCGCGGCCTTCCTATAATTCCGGAGCATCATCCCGTTCATACAGCAGTCCAAGTTTCTCAGGAGGAAGCAGAAGTAGTAGTAGTAGTAGCGGAAGCGGCGGTGGATTCTCCGGTGGTGGAAATGGTGGGGGAAGAAGAAGATAGTATAGAGATGCGTTGAGATAATTGGAAAAATTCAAAATTTGAGCGGCTTTTGCCTTTAAACTTGAATTTATAATTCTATTGATCATGAAAAGTAAAATATTATTGATAACCTTATTGTTTTTGGGAATAGAATCACTGGTTTATTCACAAAATGAAACAGATGCCTTACGCTATTCGCGGACTATGTTCGGCGGAACAGCCAGGTTTCAGGGAATGGGCGGCGCTTTTGGCGCTTTGGGTGGTGATTTTTCAACCTTGAGTTATAATCCTGCCGGTATTGCCATTTACCGTAGCTCAGAATTTGCTTTTACCCCTTCTTTTCAACAGGATAATACCAGTTCTACTTATTTGAAAACCAACAGAGATGATTTTAAGTATAAACTGAACCTGAATAATATTGGTTATGTGGCTACTTTTAATGCTGACCGCAATTCGGGTTGGCTGGGATGCAATTTGGGTATAGGTTATAACCGCTTTAATACCTTTAATCAGAATGTTGTAATTGAAGGCAATAACGATCACAGTTCAATGTCTGATTATTTTATGGATAATGCCAACGGTACTGCCCCTGAGAATCTGAATTCCTATTGGGAACGTTTGGCATTTGACACTTATGTGATTGATACTATTCCCGGTGAAACAAATCAATATCAAACTCCTGTCTTTTATCCTGTAAAGCAGCGTAAAACAATTTCAACCAAGGGAAGTACCGGAGAATGGACTTTTTCTTTCGGTGCCAATTACAATAATGTGCTTTATCTGGGGGCTACTTTTGGAATTGATAAGATTAATTACGAAGAAAATGTGGCATATTCCGAAGATGATTACAAGAATGTAAGTCCAAATTTTGATTATTTCGATTTTAAGCAATATGTTGAAACTACGGGTACCGGATATACATTTAAATTAGGGGCAATTGTCAAACCGACTGATTTTCTGCGTCTGGGTTTGGCCTTGCATCTCCCTACTTTTTATGATATGAAGGATGAATATGACAATAATATGGCATCAAATCTTACTGGCGGAAAAACGGTTTATCCAACGGATAAGGATGGGAACCTTCTTGACAAGGGTTCTTATGATTATTCACTCACCACACCGATGAGAACCATTGGAAGCATTGCTTTACAAATCCAGAAGGTGGCCATGTTGAGTTTAGATTGCGAATATGTCGATTATACCAAAATGAGGCTGAGAGATGGAGGAGATGGTTATGATTTTGGAGCAGAAAACGACAATATTAAAAATATGTATAAAGCGACTGCCAATCTTCATGCCGGGGCTGAAGTTAAGTTCGGGGCTCTTGCATTACGCGGTGGTTATTCATATTATGGAAGCCCTTATAAATCCGATCAGCTGAATAAGAATTCGGATTATTCTGTTGCTTCCGCAGGCTTTGGAATAAGGCAGGAGAAGTTTTTTATTGATGCTGCCTATAATTATGGTTGGAATACTGAAAAAGGATTTTTATATAATAATTCAACACTTACTAATAATGATGCATTTAGTAGTAAGCTGACAACGAACAAGTTTATAGTTACCATAGGTTTTAGATTTTAAGGACTAAAGCTAAATACGTTTTAGGGTTATTTGAGTTATGTTTAGGGTTGTTGTTTTTGCTGTCTGATTTGGAGGGAAGGATTTCCCTGGCCGGGATACAAAAAAACGGTGGAACGGACAGTTTGGGATTCATCTGTTTCTAAAAATTTATGAACGCGGAGAAGAAAAAATGAGCAGTTTTCTTCTCTGCGTTCAGTTTTTTTATGGTCCTGAAAGATAAGTTCGGGATTGTTTGAGATAGTTTGAAGTTGTTTAAAATAGTTTAAAGTTGTTTTAACCCTATTGAACTATATTTAACCCTATTGAACTATATCGAACCATATCGAACTATATCGAACCATCTCAAACTATTCCCAACCTTTATTGATCGTTTTTAAAGCTTTGTTGCAAAATGGTCACAGCATTCATCCCTTCATTGAAAAGCAAATCAAGTATGCTCAAATTTGCCTGAAAACCATACTTCTCAGAAAAAACCTGATGATAGGGGATGTCCAGAAAATGAATATCAGATACTTGTTTTTTGGGATGTATCAGGTCCCTGCAGTCATTTTCTGCATTTGCCTGATATTCTGCAGTAAAGTTTATCTTCTTGTCTGTTTCTAAAATATCCAGAATGGTTTGCTGAACTTCCAGGTTGAAATCAAGCAGGAATTTGTATTTTTTTTTATAGTAGCTGTATAAGTTGTCAGCGAAATAGGGGAAATAGGGCGTAGAACGGTAGGCCGATTCTATGCTTTTCCAATGTAGCTTTTGCCAGTGCGTGGAATAATCAATTTCGATATCTTTTATTAAAATTTTAAATTGACTATTGTTGACTACAGGGATAATCAGATTCAATACCCCATTGGCCCCATATATTTTGCACCTGTTACGGTAAGTCTGTTTGTTGTAATTTTCCCACTTCTCCATGATTACATGGTCATAATGAAGTAATTTCGAATAGTATTGAACAGGTGCAAGATATGCCGTCGAAAGCAGTACGGAATTTTTAGACATATAAAAATACTCTGTTAATATTAATCATATAAAAAGTCTATAGTCAATGAAAAAAGATTAATTCTAAACTTTAAAGTTTATTGATCATACTGGCCAGATAACCTGCACCGAATCCATTATCTATATTTACTACACTGATTCCGCTTGCACAACTGGTTAACATGCCCAGCAGTGCTGATAAGCCATGGAAACTTGCTCCATAACCCACACTGGTAGGGACAGCTATGACCGGTTTATCTACTAATCCACCGACAATGCTGGGAAGGGCTCCTTCCATACCGGCTACAACCACAATTACCCGGGCTTCCCTTATGGTATCGATGTTTTCGTATAAACGATGGATACCTGCTACGCCTACATCAAAAACACGACGGACTTTATTTCCGAATATTTCTGCAGTCACTGCAGCTTCTTCTGCCACAGGGATATCGGATGTCCCTGCTGTAACAACTGAAATATAGGTTGATGGTTCTTTTATTTTCTCTTTTTGTACAGTGATCGTTCTTGCCATTGGATTATATTGGGCAGTAGGGCATATAGAAAGTACTGCCTGGTACATTTCTTCCGTAGCCCGTGTGGCCAAAATATTGTTTTCCTTGGTAAGCATGAATTCTATGATTTTTTTGACCTGTTCTACTGTTTTCCCTGAAGAAAAGATTACTTCCGGATAACCGGTCCGTATTTCGCGGTGATTATCTATTTTGGCAAATCCCATATCTTTAAAAGGCAGGTCTTTTAATTTTTCTACTGCCGTGTCAACCTGAATTTCGCCTGCTTTTAGCTGTTCCAGAAGGTCTTTTAATAAATCCAAATTCATATTATTTGATGATTATATTTTTGACTTTATTTATTATTCTTTTTACCCGAACGAATATACCCACTGATCCTTTTGTTGAAAAATTAATTTCTCATTTATTCAATCCTTCGGTCATTCTTTTGACCTCTTCATATACTTCACGAATAGCTACCTGATGCTGTATGGCAGCATTTTTGCAGTCTTCATATTCGGGTTTCTGTTTTATTACAGAATCGTGAAAAAATGCTTTTTTTACCCGGATCGGACCATATTTCGTTTCCACCGTTAAATGTTCTCTTTTTAATGTTTGACGGGATACAGGATAGGCTCGTAATC
>JAUZOH010000017.1 GCA_030706565.1 Bacteroidota bacterium
AAGTGTGGTTTATGCCTTGAAAAATCCGGATTCACCTTTGGATTTTGTCAGGGAATATGCCCAGGAAATGAGCGATGAAGTAATGTACAAGCATATCGGTTTGTATGTAAATGATTATTCGGCCGATCTGGGTGAAAAAGGGATTAAGGCGATTGAGACATTGGGGCAGAAAGCTTTGGAAATGAAACTGATCAGTTCCTTAAATGAGTCTTTATTCTAAAAATAAAAAATCAGGGTTTAATCTTTTAACCCTTGATTAGTCCTTCTATTGCTTTTTCGGTTTTTCCGAAATTGAACTCCTGAATTATTTTATCCAGTTTTGCTTTTATCCTGTCGTTGCAAAGGTTGCCAATGCTGCCTTCATGAGTATGATGAACAGAAGTGTCGGGTTTAAAACTCCCGTCAGCAATTTCCTTTGCCACTTTCTTATAGGCATCGCGGAAAGGAACGCCATTAAGAGTTTCCTTGTTAACTTCTTCCACACTGAAGACATATTTGTATTTTTCGTCCTCTAAAATATTTTCTGTTACAGAGATCTTATCAGTAATAAACGTGGCAATATTCAAACAATCTGATAAATCCGAAAAAGCAGGGATGAACATTTCTTTGATAATCTGCATATCCCTGAAATAACCGGATGGAAGGTTGTTGCAAACCAGCAATATTTCATTGGGCAAGGATTGGATGCGGTTGCATTTGGCACGGATCAGCTCAAAGACATCCGGGTTCTTTTTATGGGGCATAATGCTTGAACCTGTTGTGAATTCGTCAGGAAGACTGATGAATTTGAAATTCTGGCTCATAAACAGGCAGACATCCATTGCCATCTTAGACAGTGTGGCTGCAATGGAGGCCAAAGCAAAGCTTGTTATCTTTTCCGATTTTCCGCGCGTCATCTGAGCATAAACTACGTTGTAGTTCAGATCATCGAAACCAAGAAGGCGGGTGGTCATCGTACGGTTCAGCGGGAAGGAAGAACCATAACCTGCAGCAGAACCCAGGGGATTTTGATTTACAATTTTATAGGCAGCCTGCAAAACATGCAAATCATCGGTCAGGCTTTCGGCATAAGCGCCAAACCACAAGCCAAACGATGAAGGCATGGCAACCTGTAAATGAGTATATCCGGGTATTAGAATATCTTTGTATCGTTCACTCTGATTTTGAAGGACAGTAAAGAGATCAATTACCTGTGCAACAGTTTTCTGTATCTCTGCGCGCATGTAGAGTTTCAGGTCAACCAAAACCTGGTCGTTGCGGGAACGGCCGCTGTGTACTTTTTTGCCGATATCACCCAACTTGCGGCATAAGAGCAGTTCAACTTCCGAATGCACATCCTCAATTCCTTCTTCTATGACAAAGTTCCCGGCCAGGATGTTTGTATAAATAACTTTCAGTTCACTGAGCAGTGTGCTTAATTCCTCAGCAGTCAATAAACCGATGCTTTGCAGCATGGTGATGTGGGCCATAGTGCCGAGTACATCATATTGGGCAATAAACAGGTCCGTCTCACGGTCTTTCCCGATGGTGAAAGTTTCTACGAGTTTGTTTATTTCTATGCCTTTGTCCCAAAGTTTCATGGTTTATATGTTTTCAGAAGTTAAAAAATTAATAAAGATTTCAGCATCCTGTGATTGAGACCTTTAATTAATCAAATTTCATGTCTTTCAGCAACTTGATATACATATCAATGCCGTTTTCAATTTCCTTGCAATAGATAAATTCGTCGGCGGTATGTGAACGTGCCGAATCACCCGGACCAATTTTAAAAGTAGTAAAGTCCATCACCGCCTGGTCGGATGTGGTTGGCGAGCCATAATAGCTCAGTCCGATGGACAAGCCCTTTTGGATGATCGGATGATCTATTGGAATAATGGATGAATTAAGCCTGAACGAGCGTGGCCTTACTTCACAATGCACATGATCGCGAATAATATCGCAGACCTGTTGGTTGGTATAATGTTCATTTGTCCGCACATCAACTACAAAGGTACATTTATCGGGCACAACATTATGCTGATACCCTGCATTGATTTGCGTGATGGTCAGTTTTACGCTTCCCAGCAGTTCTGATTCTTTTTCAAACTGAAAATTCTTGAACCATTCAATATCCGGCAGTGCCCTGTAAATGGCATTATCATTGTCATAACGGGCAGCATGTCCGGCAGTGCCGTGTACCACACAATCAATGACCATTAAACCTTTTTCGGCAACAGCCATTTTCATTTGCGAAGGTTCACCGACAATGCCCAGGTCTATTTTGCCCAGATCCTCAAACAGACTCTCAATTCCGCCTTTTCCTGAGTTCTCCTCTTCGGCAGTTGCAGCATAGATAAGGTTGTAGGGAAGATCCTTCTTATTTAGTTCGATGAATGCCATCAGCATAGATACCAGGGAAGCTCCTGCATCGTTGCTGCCCAGGCCAAATAATTTACCATCTTTTTCAATCGGATTAAAGGGATTGAAGGTATATGATGCCGAGGGTTTGACTGTATCCAGGTGCGAGTTGAGAAGAACCGTATATCGCCCTTCTTTAAAATTGGAAGATCTTAACCAAACATTATTACCTTTTCTGTTGGGCATGAGACCTTTGGATTCTATGAATTTCTGTACAACATTGGCCGCTTCAATTTCTTGCCCGCTATAGGAAGGCGCAGAGATCAGCTTCTTTAAAAGTTCAATTGCATCGTTATATAAACCAGGCATTTTGGATAGTTTGAATTATTTGTTTGTTTGAAGAATAAAGGGTTTCCGGAACTTTATTCTTCGTCAGCAAATGTACTAAAGTTAAAATATTATTTTGAATGAATTTATACAAGTTCAGTGCCAGAAATATTTTGCTCTGAAAGACTGTTGAAATTGGTAATGATGACTTTTTTTACACCCTGGCGGATTGCTGCAAAACCATTATCAAGCTTGGGAATCATTCCTTCTTTAATCACTTTCTTGCTTTTTAATTCTTCGAAATATTCATGCGTGAGTGACGGAATGACAGAGTCATCATTGTCATTATTGCTTAAAACTCCTTTTTTCTCGAAGCATAAGATGAGATTCGTTTCAAAAAAGGGTGCCATGGCTATCGCAACCCGGGTGGCAATAGTGTCTGCATTGGTGTTGAGCAGTTGGCCTTTCCCATCGTGCGTGATAGGTGCCATTACCGGAATGACATTCATGTCTAGAAGCTTGCTTAACAGGGCAGCATTGACTTTTTTTATATCTCCAACGAAACCGTAATCAATTTCTTTAACTTCTCTTTTTGTTGAAACTATGCAGTTGAGGTCGGCACCGCTAAGTCCGGTTGCATTACATCCCAATGCCTGCAGGGCTGCTACAATTGTTTTGTTTACCAGGCCGGCATACGTCATGACAACCACTTTCAATGTTTCTGCATCAGTAATCCGTCGGCCATCAACCATTTTAGGGGTAATTCCTAATTTTTCAGAGATATTGCTGGCAGTTTTGCCTCCCCCATGGATAAGTATTTTCTTACCTTCAATTTTAGAAAAGTCTGATAAAAGTTTTTCAAGCGAAGCGGGATCCTCTACTACCTTCCCCCCAACTTTTACCACTGTAAGTTTTTCCATTCTTTATTTCTTAGATTGTTCCATTTTGTTGAAAGCGGCCATAATCCCGCTTATCACTGAAGAACTCAGCCCCTGGTGTTCCATTTCGTTCAAACCTGTGATGGTTATCCCTTTGGGGGTAGTTACCTTATCGATTTCTGCTTCGGGATGGCTGTTGTTTTCAAGCACAAGGCTGGCGGCACCTTTTAAGGTCTGTGCTGCTATGAAATGGGCTATATCTGCTTCAAACCCCATTTGGACGCCACCTTCAGCTGCGGCCCTGATGAATCTCAATGCAAACGCAGTTCCACAAGAACCCAGAACTGTTGCGGCGCCCATGAGCTCTTCATCAATAAACATGACTTTCCCCAACTGATTGAAAATTCCGGAAACTTCCTTTTTCTGTTCTTCAGATTCGTTTTTTGAAGCAATACAAGTCATGGATTCCTGCACGGCAATGGCTGTGTTGGGAATGGCATGGAATAAAGTAATATTATTAATGCCTATGAGGTTTTCTGTTTTTTCAAGAGACATTCCGGCTACCAGTGAAATAATTATATGCCTGGAAGGGTCCAGTACTGCGCTTATCTCTTTCAGTACCCCCGCAACTTGCTGAGGTTTGACTGCAATAAATATAATATCTGAATTTTTTACTGCCTGGCAATTGTCGCTCGTCAAATTTATCCCTTTTTCTTTCAATGAAATAATGGCTTGCAGATTTCGGCGGGTAACAGTAATGTTTTCAGGGCTCACATAAGCAGCTTTTAATAATCCATTGGTGATGGAAATTCCAAGATTTCCGCCTCCAATAATGGTGATACTTTTTTTCAGCATGATGTGTGTTTTATTTGTTGATGTTTCCATTTGCATCGATTCCAGAAAGCGTTGCTTTTAAGGCATTTAAAAGTATATTGGCTTCCAGGGTTGTTATGCAAAGAGGTGGCAATAATCTGATCATGTTGCTCCCGGATACTCCGGTAAATATTTTATGAGTATAAAGCAGATGTTCCCTTATTTCTTTAATTGGGAAGTTGAATTCAAGTCCTATCATCAATCCTTTACCTCTCACGGCCTTAATCTGATTTATTTCTGGCAAACGTTCCATCAGATAACGGCCCATTTGTAAAGCGTTGTCAATGAGATCCTCCTCTTCCATAATATCCAGAACAGCTATTCCCGCAGCGCAGGCAAGATAATTGCCGCCGAAAGTGGAGCCCAGCATTCCTTTCTTTGCTTCTATCTCAGGGCTTATCAGTACTCCTCCGATGGGAAATCCATTTCCCATCCCTTTTGCAACAGTGATGATGTCGGGGCGGATTCCGGCCCATTGATGGGCAAAGAATTTTCCCGAACGGCCGTAGCCGGATTGTACCTCGTCCAGGATCAGCAATGCACCATATTGCTTGCAAAGTTCTGATGCTCCGCGAAGGAATTCGCCAGATGGCAAAATGATGCCACCAATGCCCTGTATGCCTTCAATGATCACCGAGCTGATATCCTTGTCTTTTAATGCAAATTCCAATGCCTGCAAATCATTCATGGGAAGAAAGGAGACTTCATCCGTTTGGTTGATGGGAGCAATAATTTTCGGATTGTCAGTTACCGATACGGCTGCTGATGTACGGCCATGAAAAGCCTTATGAAAAGCCAGTATTTTCTTTTTATTGTTGTGAAAAGAAGCCAGTTTTAAAGCATTCTCATTGGCTTCAGCCCCTGAATTACACAGGAAAAGACTGTAGTCATCGTAGCCTGATAATTTTCCCAGTTTTTCGGCCAGCTGAATTTGCAGGTCATTGATTACGGCATTGGAGTAAAATGCAATCTGGTCCAGTTGCTTTTTTAATTTTTCAACATAATGCGGATGATGATGCCCGACAGAAATTACGGCATGCCCACCATAAAAATCCAGGTACATGTTGCCGTTTTTGTCCCACAGGTAACAACCCTGCGATTTGACAGGTTCTATATCAAAAAGAGAATATACATTGAATGGTTTCATTCTAAAATAATTAATTTTAAAGGATGAATGTAACTACATGTTTGCTATTTTACTTTCGGTGAACTCGTAAACTCGGTTTATTCGTGTTTGTATATGTTAGCAAACATGTTCGTTTCAATCGTAAAAAATTTAGTAATCCATTAAACTTGTTAAATATTTACCTTCATTGAAACTTTTTCGATTTTGCGGATCTAATACTAATATCCTATAGGTTTTAATTTTAACCCGGTAGTTTCATCAAGGCCAAACAAAAGGTTCATGTTTTGTACAGCCTGGCCTGAAGCTCCTTTAACCAGATTGTCAATTACGCTGGTAATTAGTAGGTTGCTGTCAACCTTTTCCAGTGAAAGCACGCATTTGTTGGTGTTTACCACCATCTTCAGATTCGGGCTTTTATCAGAAAGGGAAACAAAAGGATGTCCACTGTAAAAATCTTTATAAATTGCTTTTAGTTCTTCAAGTGAAGAGTCACATTGGGTATAGGCTGTAACCAGTATGCCACGGGAAAAGTTGCCTCTCATGGGAATAAAATTCAGCTGCCCCTGATATCCCTCCTGCAGTTGATGAACAGATTCATTGATCTCTTTAAGATGTTGATGAACAAAAGGTTTGTAAACAGAAACATTATCATTGCGCCAACTGAAGTGGGTCGTGGCCGATGGTGCTTGCCCTGCTCCCGTCGAACCGGTTATTCCATTGATGTGAATGTCTGCAATCTGCAATTTTGAGCTGAATAGGGGAAGTATGGCCAGTTGAATGGCAGTGGCGAAACAGCCGGGATTGGCAATATGAGTTGCTTGTGTGATCTTGTCCCGGTTTATTTCGGGCAAGCCGTAAACAAAATCATTGCCTTCTTCTTTTAATCTGAAATCCTGGCTAAGATCGATGATTTTTGTTTTCCTGGAAATATTATTTCCCTGAAGAAAAGTTTTTGAATGGCCATGCCCCTGGCAAAGGAAAATTACATCTGCAGCACTGAAATTGGGCTCTCCAAATTTTAAAGTTGTTTCACCTATCAGATCTTCATGTACCTCATAAACATATTTGCCAAAATTGCTCTGGCTGTTTACAAAAGCAATTTCAACTTCAGGATGCCGGAGAAGTATCCTGAGGAGTTCTCCGGCAGTATAACCTGCTCCTCCTATAATTCCTGCTTTGATCATTTTGAAGTGGAAATTATAAGATGATGTTGTCTTTCTTATTTACTGAATAGTAAATTTTCATTTGATTGGCCAGTATGGTTGTAAATCCCCTGACATCTTCACCTGTCCAGGCTTTGTTTTCTTCGCCGTAATTCCCGAATTTGGAATTCATCAGGTCGAAGTCTGATTCAACCCCTATAACCTGAAAACGGTAAGGGAAAAGTTTTACCAATACTTTTCCTGTGACATTTCTTTGGGAGCTTTCAAGGAATTGTTCAATATCGCGCATCACAGGTTCCAGGTACTGGGCTTCATGAAGCAGCATGCCATACCAGTTACCCATCTGATCTTTCCAGTATTGCTGCCATTTGGTGCAGACATGTTTTTCGAGGGTCTGATGAGCTTTAATGATGATCAGTGCTGCAGCAGCTTCAAAGCCTACCCGTCCTTTTATTCCGATGATGGTATCGCCCATGTGCATATCACGGCCAACGGCAAATGCGGAACCTAAAGCCTCGACTTCCCTGATCGCATCAACCGGATTCGAATATTTCTTTCCGTTTACGGCTTTCAATTCACCTTGGTCGAAGGTTAGTTCCAGGTCTTTTTCACCGCTTTCTTTCAGATGGCTGGGATAAGCTTCTTCAGGAAGGGTCTGAGAGGGTGTCAGGGTCTCTTTTCCGCCAATGCTTGTTCCCCAAATTCCTTTGTTGATGGAATAAGCCAATTTTTTCCAGTCGGCTTCGATGCCATGTTCTTTTAAGTATTGAATTTCTTGATCACGGGAAATAACCTGGTCGCGGATAGGAGTGAGAATCGTAATTTCCGGGGCAAGAATCTGGAATGTCAGGTCGAAACGAACCTGATCGTTGCCTGCACCTGTACTACCGTGAGCAATATATTTTGCTCCAATTTTTTTAGCGTATTCGACAATTGCAATGGCCTGGAAAATACGTTCCGAACTTACAGACAAAGGATAGGTATTGTTACGCAGGATATTGCCAAAAATAAGGTATTTGATACACTTTTTATAAAATTCATCAGTAATATCAATGGTTTTATGATCTTTTACACCTAATTTCTTTGCTTTTTCTTCAATGATGGCAAGGTCCTCCTTTGTAAACCCGCCGGTATTGATAATAGCCGAATGTACTTCGAGTTTTTTTTCTTCTGTCAGATATTTGACGCAGTAAGAAGTGTCCAATCCACCGCTAAATGCCAATACTACTTTGTCGTTCATTATATGATGTTGTATTTATTTGTGAATCAATTGTTTATTTATTCTACTTTCAGGGTGTCCTTTTCCATTTTAGGACTTTTGTGGTTAAAAAGCCAGTTGGGTTTAGTTTTAAGCCATTTGGCGAAACTCAGGAAAGGACTGTCGGTACTTTCATCCTGTTTGCCGGCATCTTCGGCAGGTTTTTCCCACATTGGATCATACAACATGGCTGTGCACAGGCAATGCATCCTGCGTGTACGCATGAGAATATCGTGGTTAACACAGCTTTCACAACCTTTCCAGAATTCGTCATCTTTGGTCAGTTCAGAGAAGGTTACAGGTCTATATCCCAGTGATGAGTTAATTTTCATAACGGCTAAACCTGTTGTAAGGCCGAAAATTTTGGCGTAAGGAAATTTCTTTCTGGAAAGTTCAAAGGCTTTTCTTTTAATTTTACTGGCCAGGCCATAACCTCTGAATTCAGGAACGACGATTAATCCTGAATTGGCCACAAATTTCTGATGCCCCCAAGATTCAATGTAGCAAAAACCTGCAAACTTCCCGTCAGTGGTTAAGGCGATGATGGCTTTGTCTTCAAGCATCTTGGATTTAACATATTCGGGTGAACGCTTGGCAATCCCAGTACCCCTGATTTTTGCTGCGTCTGCAATGTTTGTCAAAATGTCGTCAACATACTTAATATGTTGCTTGTCTGCTACCTGAATTACAAATTCGTACATTTTATTAAAATTTAAATTATTGCTTTCTGTTTTATAAATTTCCGGCCAATGCAGGAAAAAGGAGAATTAATACATTTTTTATTTCACTTCTGGATACCCCTTCTGCCGGAATCAGAAGAATGGTGTCGTCTCCTGCAAGGGTTCCTATAATTTCATAGGGATTATTCCGGTCAATGGTTGATGCAATCACACTGGCATAACCGGGCAATGTTTTGATCACGGCCAGATGATCTGAAAAAGCAAGGGACAAAAAGCCATTTATAGGATAAGCTCCTGTCTTTTGCAAGGGCTCGCTGGCATTTTTTGTCTCCGGCAAAACATAGATATTGCCTTTCTCTTTATCGGCCTTGCGACCCACTTTCAGAAATTTCAAATCCCTTGAAAGGGTGGCCTGGGTATATTCAAAACCTTCTTTTTCCAGTTTCATCAAAAGCTCTTCCTGGGTGGAGATCTTATGCTTACTGATGATGTTTTGAATGGTTATCAGGCGTTTTGTCTTATTGTTCATGATGTATAAGTATACAAATCCGATGCAAATATATGCAATATATTTATACAAAAAACACTTTTTGTATAAAAATCATGAATTTTTGCATATAAAATCAGCTTGCCTGTTTGGAAGGAAAAGACAAAACAATACAAGGGGAAATTATTTTCTTCCTCTGTACTTAAATTTATAAGGAAAATGGAATGAGATTTATTTTAAAGCTTCGTCTACAGCCGAAAGTAAAAGGCCGCAGGCGGTTTTTATTTCTTCTTCGGAGATAATCAGGGGGGGAGCTATGCGGAAGGCACTGTCACAAAAGAGAAACCAGTCAAGTATGATTCCTTTTTTCAAGGCTGCGGCAAGCACTTTTTTTACTTCCCCAAAATCTTCCAGCTGAACAGCCATAAACAGGCCAATACCTCTGACTTCTTTTATTTTAGGATGTTTTAAAAGTTTTTTAAACAATTCCCCTTTCCGTTTAACGTCGTCAACCAGGTGATTGTCAAGAATATATTGCAAAGAGGCCAATGCTGCTGCACAACATACAGGATGTCCTCCAAATGTGGTAATATGGCCCAATATGGGATTTGTTTTTAGGGACGACATAATCTGATTTGAAGAGACAAAGGCACCTACAGGCATCCCTCCACCCATCGCTTTTGCAATAGTCATGATATCAGGGACTACATTAAACTCCTGAAGTGCGAACAGCGAACCTGTCCGGCCAAACCCGGTTTGTACTTCATCAAAAATTAGCAGGGTGCCGGTTTCATTGCAACGTTTTCTGAGCAACCCAAGAAAATTATCTTTGGGTATCCTGATTCCACCTTCGCCCTGTACTGGTTCAATAATAACACAGGCAGTACGTCTGGTTATTCTTTCTAATTCTGTGGGATTATTAAATTCAATAAAAGAAACATCCGGAAGCAGAGGCCTGTATGAATTTTTATAACATTCATTGCCCATCACACTGAGAGATCCGTGTGTGCTGCCATGATAAGCATTTTTAAATGCAATAATTTCGGACCTTCCCGTATACCGTTTGGCCAGTTTAAGGGCACCTTCGTTGGCTTCACTGCCGGAGTTTACAAAATATACAGAATCAAGACTGGAAGGCAGTTGTGACGTCAATAATTGGGCATACTGAACCTGGGGATATTCAATATATTCCCCGTAGACCATCAGGTGCATATATTTTTCAACCTGGTCTTTAACCGCCTGAACAACTTCCGGGTTACAATGCCCTACATTACTGACCGAAACCCCCGAAATTAAATCAATATATTTTTTCCCATAAATATCGTAAAGATATATCCCTTTTGCTCTTTCAATTTCAAGCATCATGGGGGAATCTGATGTCTGTCCTACGTGTTGAAGAAAAAGTTGCCGCTGTGAAATCATTTATTTTGCAATCAGATTTATATCACTCATCAGCTTGTCCTTATAAGACTTCCCGATGGGGATGGTTTTGAAACCGTCCTCTATATTGATCACAATGGAGTTGTCTTCAATGACGTTGATGCAGCTCGTATTGACGATAAAGGAGCGGTGTACTCTTGTGAATTTATTAACAGGAAGCTTCTTCTCTATGCTTTTCATCGTGAAATGAATAGTAAACTTTTCGTTGTAAGTGTTGAAGATGACATAATTTTCAAGGGCTTCAACCCATAAAATGTCATCATATTTAAGCCTTACCAGAGAAGAATTCTTTTTGATGAAAATTTCATTTCCCTTAGACTCAATCCTGCTTTTTTTGTACCGGCTTTGAGCCTTGGTAATAGCCTTAAAGAACCGGCTGTACGTGATGGGTTTTAATAGATAGTCGGTGACATCATATTCAAAAGCATTCAGGGCATACTTGTCTTTTGAAGAGATGATGATAATTTGGGGCAGGTCTTTAATCGTATCCAGAAAATCAAGTCCGCTCATTTCCGGCATTTCTATATCCAGAAATATCAGGTCAACAGATTCTGCCTCTTCCTGACTGTGGTTATTGACCATTTTTATTGCTTCTACAGGACCTGAAAATGATTGTAACAAATTCAAGTCTTCTGTTTTGCTGATGAACTCTTCTATGATACGACGTGAGAGTTTGTCATCGTCAATGATTATACAATTCAACATCATACTTTCTTCATCAATTAAAAATACCTATTAATCCTTTGGAAATTTTATCTTATCAAAAATAAGTAAAATTTCTTATTTTGACGAATAATTTTTCAATTCTTTAATCCGTTTTTTTCAAATCATTCCTTAAAGGTAAGGACTTATAAAATTGTTTTTCAATCAAATCAGCATCTTTCAGGCTTTTTTTCAGCCATTCTGTTTTAAGGTTCTGTATTTCATTCTCTGAAAGTGCCCAGTTAATTCCTGATTTCCTGAGCTGACAGGATAAATGATGCAGGATTATTCCAGCTGAAACGGAAATATTGAAACTTTCAGTGAAACCCACAATGGGAATGGTCAGAAATTCGTCAGCATTTATAAATACATCCTCAGTCAATCCCTGCAGTTCGGTACCAAAAAACAAAGCAATTTTTCCTTTGGACAAGTCGAATTCTTCCAGTTTAACCCCTTTCCCTTCAGGAGCAGTAGCTACAATCCGGTAACCTTTTTGCTTTAATGATTTAATTACTTCAAGAGTGTTATTGGTATCCTGCTGGTTATATTGAAAAAGGTTCAGCCATTTTGAGGCTCCCATTGCAATTTCAGGGTTTACCTTAAACTTATTTTTGTTTTCTATAATATGTACATCCTGAATCCCGAAACAATCGCATGTCCGCAAAACTGCACTGGCATTTTGAGCCTGGAACAGATCTTCAAGCACAATCGTAATGTAGCGGGTTCTTTGTTGAAGTATTTTTTCTATGGTTTCGACCCGATGAGGAGTAACAAATCCGGATAAATAATCGATAAGTTTTCGCTGAATCATCATAAAGTCCAATCACTTAAAAATACTAAGATAGATTAAAATTTAAATTATCCAACATAATAAAATGATTTTTTTCTAATAAGGGTTGAATGAGGCTTTTTATTAAATTTCAGTTTGAAATTTAATCCGCTTTACTCACCTTGAAAAAAATAAAAAGCCAAAAGAAATTTCTTTTGGCTTTTTATTGAAATTTTATATTGCTACTTTTTATATTGATAGCATCTTATCCAATCAATTTCCATTGAGGCGGGCAACAAACTGTCATTTATTTTTTTGTTAAGCATAGAATTGAAAGCAACATACATGGGAAGTGAAGGAATTCCTCGTGTCTCCTTTTTTACTGTAACCCCGTTTATTTTCCATTCTAAAGAGTTTTCTGTCCATTCGAGGGTATAAATAAAAAATTTATGGCTAAAATGTTTCCCTCTCAGGGTAGTGATGCTTTTCTGAAGTCCATTTTTATCCTCAGCTTTTCCCCAGAAAGAGTTCAGGTATAATTTTTTTCCGTCAAATTTCATTACATCAATTTCGGGGAGGATGGAATCTCCTACCATCCAGAAAGCCTGGGTGAGGGGATAATTAGCCGACAAGCGGATTTTGGCTTCGAATTTGCCATATTGCTGGCGGAAACTTGCCCCGGAATTGATTATCCCTGAAGTATATTCATAATCCTTAGGTTGAAATCCCAATTGGGGATTCCAGGAATTGCTGTTGGCTTTTTCTTTGCGGGTGATAATTTTTAGCGCACTATCAGAGAAGTCCAGGTTTTTCCCATCAGAATAGCATTGCAGCTCATTTGATAAGGAATAAGACGAACCTAATAGGGCTTCACCCCAGAAATATTTCGTAATCCATTTTTCACGGTTCAGCTGTTTGTCATTGAAATCGTCTTCAAAAGTCTTTTCCCAATGCTTCAATGAATCAAATTTGTTAGACGAAACCAGCTGAAAATACCATTTGATCTTTTCGCTTTGTTTTAGTGAGTCATATTCCTTCAGCTTTTTGAAATCCTCGGATTTTTCGTACCGGTGTTTGTCATCCATGTAAGCTTTGACTTCTTTATATTCATTGGAATTAATGAATTTTCCGAGGTTTTCGTATTCTGTGATTTCTTTTGAACCGTCAATCAGTTTGTAATCGGAATATTTTTTTGAAGACTTGAATTTAAAATAGCTGGTTATGGATTTTGCTTTTTTTAGCTTTTTATATTCGCGCCATTTCTGATAATCCGGGGTTTTCTTAAAATCCTTTGCCTGGGCTTTCCCTTTAAATTCTGAGGAAAGAATGAAGCTTTGCAGACGGATAAAATCCTCTAATTCCTTTGAATTACTCGTACTCAGGAAATTGGCCAATTCCCTGGATTGTTTAATCTTATAATAACTTTTTATCCTTTTCGATTTTTTCAACTGTAAATAAAGTTGAAGCTTATTATATTCTTTGGTGTCTTCAAAGCGAAGTGATTCGATTTTCTTTCTGTTTTCTTCAAATTCTTTAGAAGTTACTTCCTTTTCAAGCTTGTTAAAATAGGCTAATTCTTCAGAGGCGGCAAATAGCCTGAATCTTTTATATTCTTCCGACAATTTCGCATTTTCTTCTTCTATCTTTGAAGTTGCAGGGAATAATCCTAATAAAATTTTTAAGTTTACCATAGCCATTTTCTATAGAAAATATTTAGGTTAAAGATATAAAAAACACAATTTCATAAAAGCGGAAAATTAAATAATTCAGAATTTCCTTGAATACTTAAGTATTTAAAACCTAACAGAAAATTTGTTATTTAGAAAACATGATGGCAAAATATTCAATTGTTGAAAAAACATTATTTACAGATTATTAAACTGCCCTGTCATGTAAATTAAATCTAAATGATATATTACGACAAAGATGGAAAATAGTTATTAAAAAGAGAAAAATGTATCTGATGGATTGTTTTCCCTCATTTGATTTTCATCCGTATCCCTGTTGATTCAAGCTGTATAATTCCTTTTTTATATAAATTGCCTATTGCTTTTTTGAATGTTTTTTTGCTCATATTAAACATGTTATATATGACTGATGCATCAGTATGGTCATTTGCAGGCAAAAAACCATTGTTTTTTCCCAAAAGTTCAAAAATATACTGGGAAGCTTTGGAAATTTCATTATAACCGGGAAGTTGCAAAGTGATATCTATTTTCCCGTCAGTTCTTATATTTTTAACATATCCTTTAAATTTTTCGCCTATGGAAATTTTCCGGAATACTTCATCCTGAAAGATTAGTCCGGACATCGTGTCGTTTACAATTACTTTTATGCCCAGATCGCTGTAATCATAAGCCAGAAGATTAACTTCCTGGTTTTCCTGCAACAGGGAAGAACTTTTTTTTAAGAACTTATCGATTTTTGTTGAAGCTGCTATTCTTCCTGAATTTTCGTCCAAATAAAGATAAACCACATAATAATTATTGGGTTCAAGAGGTTTCCTTTGTTCGCGGTAGGGGACAAAAAGGTCTTTAGGCATACCCCAGTCAAGGAAGGCCCCAAATGAATTTACTTCTTTAACTTTCAGAAAGGCAAAGGAGCCGACAGTAGCCATGGGTGTCCTGGTACTGGTAATAATCCTGTCTTCTGAATCCAGGTAAACGAATACTTTCAGCAGTTCATCCTTTTTTATTCCTTCAGGAACTTCTGAAGCCGGCAATAACAATTCGCCCAAATCTTCTCCGTCAAGATAAATGCCAAAATCAACGAATTTTACTATTCTCAGGTAATTATATTTCCCAATCTCTACCATATTAATTATTTATATCTTCAACGCAAAGGTAATGTTTCGGCAATAAAAACTTATTTGAGAAACAAATTTTCTGTTCAATTCCTGTTTAAAAAAAATACTGTTTTTTTGATGAATTTAACATTTTCTTTGAGATAAAAAATATTAAATTTGGCATTTATATTTTTGAGGTAAACATATTATATACATATATGTCACAAAATATTGGAGAAATTATCCAGGTGATAGGCCCGGTAATTGATGTTAGTTTTGAAAAGAAGGGAGGGGAACTTCCCAATATTCATGATGCTTTAGAGATAAAGAGGGACAATGGCCAACTTCTTGTTGCAGAAGTGGAACAGCACATTGGAGAACACACAGTCAGGGCTATTGCCATGGATTCGACCGATGGCCTGCACAGAGGCATTGAAGTAGTTTCCTCAGGCAATCCTATCAAGATGCCTGTGGGTGACCAGATCAAAGGCCGGTTGTTGAATGTGGTGGGTGATGCCATTGACGGTATGCAGAAGGTTGATAAGACTTCTGGATATCAGATCCATAACCAGCCACCTAAAATCAAGGATCTTTCTACAAATGCCGAGGTACTGTTCACCGGAATTAAAGTTATTGATTTGTTGGAGCCTTATTCAAAAGGAGGTAAAATCGGCCTCTTCGGTGGGGCTGGCGTTGGAAAGACAGTCATTATCATGGAGTTGATCAACAACATTGCCAAGAAATATTCGGGTATGTCGGTGTTCGCCGGTGTTGGAGAACGTACCCGGGAAGGTAACGATCTGTTGCGCGAAATGATTGAATCTGGAGTTATCCGTTATGGTTCCGAGTTTAAAGAAAGCATGGAAAAAGGAGGCTGGGACCTTTCCAAGGTTGACCAGAACGAACTTTTAAAATCACAGGCTACTTTGGTCTTCGGACAGATGAATGAACCACCTGGAGCCCGTGCTACTGTTGCATTGTCGGGTTTGACTGTTGCTGAGTCATTCCGTGACGGAGATGAGAAAACGGGAGGCCGGGATATCTTATTCTTCGTAGATAATATTTTTCGTTTTACCCAAGCTGGTTCTGAAGTGTCGGCTTTGCTTGGCCGTATGCCATCTGCAGTAGGTTATCAGCCTAATCTGGCTACCGAAATGGGACTTATGCAGGAACGCATCACTTCTACCAAACGGGGATCCATTACATCTGTTCAGGCTATTTATGTGCCTGCTGATGACCTTACCGATCCTGCTCCGGCAACTACTTTTGCCCATCTGGATGCAACCACGGTATTGAGCAGAAAAATTTCGGAACTTGGAATTTATCCCGCTGTTGATCCTCTCGATTCTACTTCGAGAATTCTTACTCCTGCTGTGGTCGGAAAAGAACATTATGAAACTGCCCAGAGAGTCAAAGAACTTCTCCAACGTTATAAGGAATTACAGGATATTATCGCCATCCTGGGTATGGACGAGTTAAGTGAAGAAGACAAGCTGGTTGTTGCACGGGCACGTCGTGTACAGCGTTTCTTGTCCCAACCTTTCCATGTGGCTGAACAGTTTACCGGTAAAAAAGGTGTGCTGGTTTCCATTGAAGATACCATCAAGGGTTTCAATATGATCATGGACGGTGAAGTGGATAAATATCCTGAAGCCGCATTTAACCTGGTGGGTACTATTGAGGAAGCTATAGAAAAGGGAGAAAAAATATTGGCAGAAACAAATGCCTAAGTTTTGAGGATGAAGAAAGTCGAAACTTTCTTCATCCTTTACATTATTTTTAATAATTTAGCAAATGCACTTAGAAGTAATAACTCCCGACAATAAACTGTATGATGGTGAAGTAAAACTCGTACAGGTTCCTGGCAGCAAGGGTTCATTTGAGATGTTGCAAAAGCATGCCCCTATTATCTCTACCCTTGAAAAAGGGAAAATAAAGATAGTGGATGAAGCCGGCGTTGAAAGTTTTATTGATATTACAGGGGGTGTTGTGGAAACGAAAGAAAATAAGATAATTATACTGGCAGAACTTTAAATACTGGCTGCGCTTTAATGAAAAACATTGTAAAGATATTTTTTTGTAGCGTTTCCTTTTTATTCATAACATTTACGACAAATTCGCAGCAACAGGTTTCATTCAAAGCTTCGGATGGTTTACTTGTTACTGCTGATCTTTACAAAAGCGGCGAAAAAAATCCCTATCTCATTCTTTGTCACCAGGCCCATTATAGCAGGGGCGAATATAGAGAAACAGCCAGAAAATTAATGAAATTGGGCTATAATTGCCTGGCTGTTGATTTACGTTCGGGAGGCGAAGTGAATTATGTCCAGAATGAAACTGCCCTGCTGGCTCAGTCTTCAAATGTTTCACACGATTTTATTGATGCCTCTAAAGACATCAATGCCGCAATTGATTTTATTTATAAAATCGACAAAAAAAGGATTATCCTGGTTGGAAGTTCTTATTCTGCTTCCTTGTGCCTGATGATCGCCAAAAAAGACATCAGAATTAAGGCTGTTATTGCCTTCAGTCCTGGCGAATTTTTTTATCCCCGTTTTTCGGTCAGGGATTCATTGAGTGGATTGAATAAACCGGCTTTTATTTGCTGCTCGAGTTTTGAATATCCTTATATAGAAAAGCTTGTTGAAAATATTCCTCATGGGAACCTGAGTTTGTTCAAGCCACAGCCCGGGCAAACCACTCTGGGTTCCAAAATACTCTGGAATGATAATCCCTACCATAATGAATATTGGTTGGCTCTTTTAATGTTTATTAATAAGATTAAGGATACTTGTTAAGTGTTCTGACCTTAAGTCTAATCTTTCCTGTTTGATATGATTAAATTCCTGATTATCCGTTTTAGCTCTATTGGCGATATAGTACTTACAACACCCGTTGTCCGTTGTTTGAAAAAACAGCTCGAGGGGGCTGAGATACATTATGTCACAAAAAAGAAATTTGCTTCTGTCCTTTATGGAAATCCCTACATTGACAAGATTCATCTTTTTGATGGTGATTTAAATAAAACCATAACAGAGCTTAAATCTGAAAAATTTGATTATGTGATTGATTTGCACCATAATCTTCGTTCACTAATTGTGAAATTCAGGCTGGGAGTTATGGATTTTTCTTTTAATAAACTCAATCTGAAAAAGTGGCTGCTGGTGCATTTTAAAATCAATAAGTTACCTCGAGTACATATTGTTAACCGTTACCTCGATACGGTAAAACTTTTTGATATCGTAAATGATAATCAGGGATTGGATTATTTTATCCCTTCTTCTGATGAAGTGAATGTGGATTCTTTGCCCGAAACTTTCAGGAATGGTTTTATCTCATTTGTAATAGGTGCCAGACATGCCACCAAAAGACTTCCCAACGATAAGATTATTTCGGTCTGCAGGAAAATCAATTTACCGGTCATTCTTTTGGGTGGTAAAGAGGATATGGCCAATGGAGATGAAATAGCCGAAATTGCCGGAGAGAAAATCCTCAATATGTGTGGTAAACTTAACCTGAATCAATCGGCTTCGCTCGTCAGGCAGTCACGGTTGGTAATTAGTCACGATACCGGCCTAATGCATATTGCTGCAGCATTTAAGAAAAAAATTATTTCTGTATGGGGAAATACAGTTCCTGAATTTGGCATGTATCCTTATCAGCCGGATGAGGATTCGCAAATCATTGAAGTTCCCGGATTGAAATGCCGGCCTTGTTCAAAGCTGGGTTATGAAAAATGTCCCCAAAAGCATTTTAATTGTATGAATTTAATTGACGAGGCCCGAATTGTAACTCTGGCTGTCCGTTGGTTCGGTTAATCTTCCGGAAGCTCACCCCCTGGTTTTATGCATTTGGCTTTGTGGTTTTATTTGGAAAATATGTAAATTGCAAGGAGATTTTTGGGCGACTAATTATTTTATTTGAAAATCTGATTGGAAGGATAGTTATTTAATAAAAGGGCTATGAAAAGGTTGCTTTTAATTTGCATTTTATTTTTTATGCAGTTGTGTGTAATGGCTCAATGTATGGACGTCCCCGGTAATTGTAAATTGGAGACCAAAGAAGATTTCGACAGACAGGAACCTTCGGTCATTAAATGCATAGACTGGTTCCTAAGTACGCCAATAGATGAGGTTGGTAATAACCGGAATGAAGTAAGTTCATTCATTATGAAATGGATTTCCGGCACCCCGACGGTGACAGTGGTCATTAGCGATGTTCTCAAACCTTTGATGGAAGAAAAGGGTTATCCTTATTCTACTGATCTGATCATGGTTTATGTTGCGGGTATGGCAAAATTTGCTATCCAAAATCCCGGAAATGATGATAAAACAAAAGTTCAACTGTTTGGAATCGAAAGTATGATTAATAGTTATTCCAAAATAAGCGGGAAATGTAAATCCAAATCCATGGAGAAATTTATCAGTCTTCAGAAAAAAGGCCAATTGGAGTTGTGGGTATCCAATCATCTATAATTCTGCTCTGCTGTCAAATTTATTGGCAAAAATCAACTAATTTCAAATGAAAGAAAAGGGGCTGTCTACAAAAAATAGGCAGCCCCTTTATGAAGTGAAGTATAAATTATTGTACTTTCTTAGCTAATTCGCTACCAGCTTTGAATTTAACCACTTTTTTGGCTTTAATCTGAATGGGCTTGCCAGTTTGTGGATTCCTTCCGGTTCTTGCATTCCTTTTTGCTACAGCAAATGATCCGAAACCAACCAATGCAACGCGATCACCTTTTTTCAGTGCAGCAGAAGTGCTTTTAATAAATGCATCTAAAGCTTTTTTAGCATCAGCTTTTGTTAATTTTGATTCACCAGCAATAGAATCAATTAATTGTGCTTTGTTCATAATTTAATAATTTAGGGTTAGTACATCTTTTAAAAGATAAATATACACAAATATAGATTATTTCTGGGTTTGAGCAAATATACTGTAGCAAAATTATTGATATATTGATAAAAAGCTATTTTTATTTACTAAAATGCTGATTTTGTGGGATAAAAGTAATCATTTAATTTACAAGGACATTGATTTTATTTGTAAAAACAAAAATATTTTACATGAAAATTACTATTTAAGGGTTAAAAGACGTCAGAAAAATCACAAATGCTTTCAAACTGTGGATTAAATGTGTTCAATCTTTCTCTTTTCCCGGCATATAGCAGAGCTGTGTCTTTCTTTTTTTTAAATTCCTTTTTTTCATGAGGGTAGGTACAGAATCATTTTTAAAGCCTTAAGGAATCAGGGGGTTAGAGAGTGATTAGGAAAATGAATGTATTTCTGAAAGTTATTGAAAAATGTTGCCGAACTCAATTCGCTCCCCTTTATTTTAGAGAAAAGCAATTGATATAGTAAATAGATTTTCAGATATATGCTAAATTATTTTTCAATATCAGGCAAAAATAGAGCCTAAAACTTTTCAAATGGAAAAATAAATTATACTTTTGTGGCCATGGAGAAATGGCAGAGCGGTCGAATGCGGCGGTCTTGAAAACCGTTGTCCGCTGTAAAGTGGACCGGGGGTTCGAATCCCTCTTTCTCCGCCAGAGGTTGAACTAATTGTGCTGTTAATGGGGTGCAGTTAGTTTTTTTAATATTAGGGTATTCTATTTATAAGGAGAGCTGCCGGAGTGGCCGAACGGGACAGTCCCGAAAACTGTTGTGCGGCTTGCTGCACCGAGGGTTCGAATCCCCCGCTCTCCGCAAAAAATAAAAAGCTTGTAAATCAAAATTTTGCAGGCTTTTTCTTTTTACCGGTAAAATATAAATTGATTTTGTAGGATCCTAGCAAAACCCTGTGTTTTGCATTTAGAAAAAAATTATCTTCTTCATTGCCGTTGGCTTCAGCCAACGGATTTTATAAAGCAATATTTTTTGCGGCTTTAGCCAAATTTTCCGGTATTATTTTGAACTACTGTTGGGCTAAAGCCTAAGAAATATTATTATTTCTTCAGAATCCGTCAGCTGAAGCTGACGGCAATGAAAACCAAAATTTAGGAGAATAAAAAGCTATATTAATTATTCAAACCTGTTACGTTTATCCACAGGATTTTACTGGTGATCCATTTTGTGCGGATACGTACATTGCACCTCCATCAATTCAGACCAGAAAAGATATGCCCCCTTCGATATCCCCCTGAGCGAGGTTTACGGAATTTACGGGGTGGTTCTTGATATGTCCTTAAAATAATTGGTTGAAACTGAACAACGTATTAAAATAGTTTTTACTTTTCGATTTCGATAACATAAGTAATTATTGAATTAAGCGATTTTAGTAGTTATAAATAGAAAAAAAAGATAAGCTTAATGGGAAAGTAACTACGAGATTGCAGTTACAGAAATGTTAGCACACATAATAAAAAACACTACTCACCATGAAAACAATTACGAAAGAACAAGAGTACAAATTGATTAGTCAAAAGTTGGATTTAGAAAAACAGATTCATTTCAACGAGATGGATAAGCAATTTTGTACAAACCCTTCTGAGATTGCTTCAATTGAATTGGTTTTGAAAGATTTGAAAGTATCATTAACTAATATTTCTAACGAATTGACTGATATTAGCACCCCTTTAGCTAGTATTGAGATTAAGGATTCTCTTATTCGTACATTTATTCAAATGAAATCTGCAATTTCAAATGTAAAGTATGATTTGCCTATTTCTAGGAGTCAAAGTTTAATTTTTGAAAATTATTTTGCTTCTAAAATATTGGATGAGATAAATCGTGCTATGAACGGGGATTTTTATGGATTAGCTTCTCCCTTTTTATATTTAACGACAGATCCAAATGATAGCTTTGATAGGAAACAATTGATTTCCTTTTTTGACTCCGAGATTAATATTTTAAAGAATCTCAGCTCTGTTAATTATATTATTCTGAAGACCTATTATCAGGAATTTGTGAGTAGACTATTAAAACTGATTGAAAAATAATTACGTGTGCTAACATCGTATATATTTTATTGGGGCGTAAGTGCTTATTTTAAAGGTATTACAACTAATCAATATCTGTGTATCTTGACAGGCAACTGCTTCGGAATCCCCAACAAAACATATACGTACCGTTGGTTAAAATCGTAAAAAGACAACTTAATCTATTAACTAAAATATAAACTATGGTAACATTTAAAGAATTAGCAACAGAATACTATGAAAGATTAAAAAAATCCTATAATCCAGTTTCGGAATTTGAGCAAATTATCAAGGATATTAAAGGTTTGGTATATACTTCAAATGAGCAACCATTATCAAATGAAGATAGGGCTAAGATTGTATTTCTTATAATTGGAAAGTTTGAAAGTAAACACACAAAATTCTTATCAGAAACTGAATCAGAGCCACTTTTTGATCAACAAGATATTCAAAACGCATTCAGCAATGATAATTATTTAGCTTTAATTAATTACATTAAAACACGAACAAAATAAATAAATATGAGCCCATACGAAATAATTAGTGTAGCATTTGCTTTTTTTGCACTTTTAATCTCAATATATACAATAATTGATGTAAGAAAAAATGCGTCAGCAATGGTAGAACTCGCAATTAATGAGAGAATAACTAATACAAAAGAGAAAGTAAGTGATGTTGCCAATATAATGACTCCTATAGTTGCTAAGCAAAATAGAACAGACGATGAAAATAGAATGATTGAATTATATGAAAAACAACTTGACTTAGCAATTGAGAATAATCTAAATGCCTACGAAGAAGCTTCTGCTAAATACATTGATAAAAAAGTTGATAAAACTAGATTTATGAAGCTTTATAAAACTGAAATACGTCAATTGGTAGAAGATGAAAATTTAAAAAAATACTTTGATGGAGTAAGTTCTCAATATAAGGCAATTTTAAAATTGTATAGAGAATGGGAAGATTTAGAAAAATAGTATAAAATTACTTTGACCAACAACAGTTCATACGTCATGCGGGTTTTAGTGGTTTTCGAGCAGCATTTCCCGTATTACAATGGGAAAAGTTCAACATTTGGCTAAAATCAAAAAAGAAGACTGCGATTTGGTAGATTATTTTATGATACGATATTCGTGCTACGAACACAGCCAACCGACAGAAACTCCTATTGTAATTCCTGAACCTTCTGAAATAGAAAAAGATGTTGATGATTTATTAACGTGGCTTACTGAGTTTAACAATAGAAATATAAATTAAATAAAAAATAACTTAGGTTAATAAATAGGACTCTGAGCGGTCTGCAAGACCCAGCGATGAGTCTGTGTTGAACTACAAACGCCGGGCTATGGGCTATGTACTTAATGAGTTTTTTTGATATTTTTTGAAGGCAGACTGATTAAAACAAATCTTTTATTCCATTCTTGAACTGTTCTTGTCCAACCTAACCTATAAACGAAATTCAAAGATATACCTGGTGGTTCTGGATACGTCATTAAAATAATTGGTTGAAAAAGAACGACGTATTAAAATAGTTTTTACTTTTCGAATAGTATAACATAAAAGATCTTGGAATTAAGCGATTAAATTAAGATAAGCTTAATAGCGGAACAATAATAAAATTGTTGTATATGGGATTGTTAGCGGGGTACATGCATAAAAACATTTGCCAGTTAATCAATAATATTTTTAATTTTGCATAATGAATGTAACTGTAAATATAAATAATAATATTCTGACTTGGGCAATCCACCGAG
>JAUZOH010000018.1 GCA_030706565.1 Bacteroidota bacterium
AGAAAAATTCCTCTGTGTCTTCTCTGTGTACCTCTGTGTTATTGAATCGATTTATTACACAGAGAACCACAGAGTTTTAACACAGAGTGCCACAGAGAAATCTGTTATAACCCCTTTATACTACTTGCGAAACTTAAATTAAATTATATTCGAATGAAAAAAATATTTGTTCTGTTTTTGATTTTAACTGGAATCACAGCCTGCAGCCTTCATAAACTCGATACGCAGCAATTGACCCTTCCAAAACATCAAATAAGGAAAAATATATCCTTGAATGGACTTTGGAAACTTACAATAAATAAAACCGGAGAAAAGGCCCAGGTTCTTGTTCCTGGTTGTTATACCAATCAGTGGGAGGGAAAGTGGGGAAAGCCCTATTGGGATATATTTGATTATCCCCATGGCTGGGAAAACAAAGGAGCCCTTTATCAGAGGGAAGTGACTATTGCTGATTCAATGGCTGGGATGAATATCCGACTGCATGTAAACGGATGCCTGCAAAATTATACGGTTATATGGCCTGGGAAAACATTTAAAACCGTCCGCGATGGTTATAATTCCAGGAATTTTGACTTGGGTAACCACCTTAGTCCTGGTAATTTCCCATTGGGGGTGAAGATTGAAGACGAAGCCACCCATTTGAGCGGAGGTGAGAGTATGAAATCTTTAGGAATATGGGATGACATTTCTTTGCAGGCATTACCGGATGTTTTTGTTGAAGAAGACTTGATGATCAGAACATCATTTAAGGAAAAGACTTTCTCCTGTGAAGTTCCCCTTAGAAATATGAGTAATTCGTCCAAAACGGTTTTTGTCAAATATTTTATCACTGATGCTCAGGGAAAAATTGTTAAGACTTTTGACAGCGGTAAGCAAAACTTGTGTCCGGGTGGGATAAAGGAGCTTCATGCTGCTACTGCATGGGAAAATCCTCACCTTTGGTTTCCGTTCGATCCTTATCTTTATTATTTCAATGTGGTTGTTTATGATGTTCACGGAAAACCTGTGGATTGGAAGCGAGAGCGCTTTGGCTTCAGAGAAATAACCATTAATGGGCCTCATTTATATATCAATGGTCGTAATCTTTATCTTCGTGGTCATGGAGAACATTATCTTGGAGATATACAGGCTTCGCGTGAATATTTTGAAACGTGGTTTAAGGAGCTTAAGAAACTTGGTATCAATTATATGCGCCTGCATATATATCCTCGACATAAAATTCTTTACGAAGTAGCAGATGAAATGGGATTTCTGCTGGAGGCCGAACCTGCTTTTCATTTTCTTATTCCGGCAGACACTGCTTTTGCAAAGGAACACTTGCGAGATATGATGAAGTCCTTATATAATCATCCTTCGGTGATTGTATGGAGTGTTTCGAATGAATTGAGGTGGAGGGGGGGAGGTGAAAAACCCTGGCTTGTGGCTTATGCAAAATCTGTTGATCCTACAAGACCGGTTTTTTCTTCTGATTTTAGTGCATATTCTGTAGCTGGTGATGTTATCGGCCATCATTATAATATGGCAACAGTTTTTAAGGAATGGGAACAATTTGGCCCCAATAAGCCAATGATATGGGATGAACTGGGAGAGGTCTGGCAGCCTACCCGTCCTCTTGGCAATGGATCTGCTGGTTATGAAGTCAGCGCTCAGGATTATGCAACGGGAATTTATCGTGATGGTCATGACGAAATAAGGGAAGCTATGAATTTAATCCGTGAAGGCCAAACCTTTGATGGTGAGCTTCATAGAATAAATGCTTTTATTCCCTGGGATCTGGGCAATGTGTTTTTTAGATGGCAACCTTACAATCGTTATAAAGGCATAGTACCTACTTACTCAACACTTGACGGACCGGGCATCAAAGCAAAACAGATATTGCCTTGTTCTACACCCCTTAATATCTGGGATCCTACTTTACCTGTTTTTGAACCCAATCCTGGATTTTACCTTTTTAATGAAGATATAAAATGGGTACGTTTCCCTTATGACAGTATGAACTTTTCTTTTTTTGAAGGTCAGAAAGTAGTGGTCCATTCACCCTTAATGATTTATGATGATCTGCGTTATGTTGATGAGGTTCATTGTAAAGTTGAATCTACTGATGGCCACGTTCTTTCAGAAATTGTACAAAAAGAGAATATTACACCGGGCTCCTTGTTGAGAAATATTAACTGGAACTTTGATATCCCTGTTGTTTCAAAGGCCACTCAAATTAATATTGTCCGTGAATTTTACTATAAGGGATTGCCTGGTTATAGAGACGTTCGTGAGGGAACTATTTTTCCAAAACTTAATGCCCAATTGTTAAAAACTGATGATAAAGTAATCGGGGTTTTAGATTCAACCGGATTGCTGGAAAATGTTCTAAACCAGGCGACAATTCCTTTTAAAAAACTTTCAGGTAGAATAAAAAATGATGAAGTTTCTGTTCTGTTGGTAAATGGGAATAAACTCCCTCCTAATGCTGATGAATTGAATGCTGGGGGAATTTGCATAATTCAGTTTTGTGGGATGAACGATAAATTGCCTGAAGGATCTGCCAGGCTATTGGTCAATGGTCCGGATTTTACAGTGCTTAATAGTATCGGGCAAAAGGAACTTACTTATTGGAGAGGTGGAAATGAATATGGGGGAATGAAAAAGCCTCAGGGAAATGTGAATTTCCGCATGCTGATTGCCGGTGACCGCGATTCTAAAACTTCTGCATTGCATGAAATATACATCGGTAAAGGTTGCCGTTGGGTCACAAGCCTTAAAATTCCGGAAAGCATATCTTCTGAACCTGCGGCAGGATGGCTGTTACGTAACCTTATTCAGGCTGCCCTGTCCTATAAACCTCAGAGGCAAATCAACCGTGTCGGACTTTATGGCGACGAGGATTTTGCTTTATGGTTTAAACATGCCGGAGTGGATTTTAAAAAGCTGAATGACTTAAATGTTGGAATGAATGCTTCATTTGATGTTTTGCTGTTGGATGCCAGGAATAAGGCATTACAAGATAATCAAGCTGAAGTGCTGAATCAATTTGCCAACAATGGAGGGAAAGTATTGATATACAAAATTACACCTTCCACATTTCCGGGGATTCAGAAGATTTTAGGCAATCAGTTGGAATTGACTCATCCGTATCTTGACGAAAATACCAATTGCATAAAGGCAGCCCTGAGTTGGACTTTACGTTCAACACCTAAGAAGGGCGTTGAATATTACGACAACATCGTTATTCCTCAACCATTTGAATCTAATTATGATCCGTTCTTGGCCGGTTTATCCAATATTGATCTTAATTGGAACGGTAAACCAATGTTTGATGCCGGTGTGAAATTTAAGACTTTATCCGAAGTTGCACTGAACGACAGTTTTAGTATCCTGGTCAGTAACTGGCGTAATGATTGGAGTGTTCCTCCATTTGGAGGTGAGTACATCAATGAAGGCAAAGATATGAGGCAGTCTTTATGGTATCTCAACCGTGATCCTGTTATTGTCAAATTAAAACATGGAAAAGGAGAAGTGCTGATTTGCCAGCTCGATTTATTAAAAGGGGAAGAAAAAGGGCAATTGCTTACTCGCCATATCCTTACAAACTGGCACTGCTCCCTGGGCAGGTTAAATTATTTTCCTGATGATACAAGTTTATTCGATTTTTCAGAATCTAAAAATCAGAAAATAAGATTTGCCAAAGTCGAACAAGAACTTGCTAATTTAAAACCTGTTCCGAAATTACCTGATGTACTTTTTAATATGGGAAATGGCAGGGATGGCAAACAACGAAAAATCCTTCTTCTGTTTGATAATCGTATGATACCTCTGGCTCCGGAAATTCTGAATGGGTTGAAAGATTTTGGGCATATTTCATATTCAGGCATAAATGCTGATTCCCCTGAGGTACTGATTCGTAATTTTGAAAACGCAATTGGTGGTTCAAAATGGGATATGATTTATTTTAGCATTGGATACGATGGAATTAAAGATTTTTCAAATTCAGGACTTGCAAAATTTGACTCGGACATAAGACTGATTATAAGCAGGCTTAAAAAGACAAATGCAGGATTGATGTGGCAGTCTCAGCCTCCAGTTTCTGAATCTTATACTAAAGGTTTGAATAACGCTCAAATAGCTCAGTTAAATAACCGTGTTAAAGCGATCATGGAAGAAAACGCTGTACTGGTGAACGATACCTATGGATTTATGATGCAAAAGACTCCAGAATATTTAAAACAGGACAGGAATGAACTCATCCTGATCAATTCGGATTTTTTTGCCAAATTTTCTCCTAAGTTGATTAATTCCATAATTGAAGCTCTTAAGTTTTTAGGAAATTAATGCGAATGATTTGATGTATAAAGGATTATATGGTAAATAAAACCACAATAAAATTCGTATTGGCGCAGGTTTAATTATGATTAAAAAGGTAATCCATTTTTTTCATCGTAGCCTTTTATTGATTGAACAGGCACTGAAAATTTTAGTTTAAAATTAACTTTTAAACATGAATTTTTTGCAAGGTTAATCTTAGACCTTTATTTAGTAATATATTAAAAGACAACATGATACATGCGCTTTGGGACTTGAATTGGCATTTGAGACGGTTAAGTACATTGTTTATATGTAGATTTTCGATTACAGTATTTTCTAAATGTTAATGAAAATGAAATCATTTATATTATTGGTTCTTATTTCAATAATTTTACTCGGGTTTGTTCCTGATAAAAAGAATGCTGATTCTGAAACTATGCGTTCACCAGAAAACCAGGTTTTCCAATTTATGCAGACTGATACCTGTAGAGATTGGGCTGATGGTTCTCAAACCCAAGCTACAGCTTATCTCTGGATTCCTGAAAATTGTCAAAAACTTAGAGGTTTGCTTATTATGTGCACCAATGTGCCTGAACATATGCTGGTTGGACATCCGGCTATTCGTAAGGCATGCAGTAACAATAATCTGGGTATCATCTGGTGTACCCCTTCATTTATGAATTTTAGAAAAAGCACGGCCAGTGATGGCAGAACAATAAACATGGCTCTTGAATATAAGACAATTACGGCATTTTTACAAAAGCTTCTTAATGGACTGGCTAAAACATCCGGTTATTCTGAAGTGGCGACAGTACCATGGCTTCCTATGGGCGAATCTGGCCATCTTCTCATGGTTGATGCTTTGGTGGAAAATAATCCAGAAAGGTGTATCGCAGGAATCTGGATTAAAAACAATCATTTCCCGCCTAAGAACCGGATTACCCCGGCACTTGTTGTCTTTGGTAGTGCCCAGGAGTGGGGGCAGGATAAAACGGATATCTCATCTCAGTGGAACAATGTAGGAGATGCATACAACTATGTCCTCAATGAAAGGGGAAAAAATCCCACCTGGCCTCTATCCTATGTGATAGATGGTAACAGCGGCCATTTTGATTGTTCGGAAAGACTGGTGAATTATTTTGCCCGCTATATTGACTTGGTTTCAAAGGCAAGGCTATCCCATGGGGATACTCTGAATCGAGTGGATCTTCGTAAAGGTTTTGTGGTTGATTTGCCCGTACCCGGTCATGAAAATCATAGGGTGAAAGCGTATTCAGGAATTTCTTCAACTGAATGTTCCGTTCCTTGGTATTTTAGTAAAGACCAGGCAAAAGAAGCTCAGTCCATTGCCTCCATAAACTGGAATGCTGAAACCCAGCTTCCTGCGTTCTTAACCGACAGTGGTAAAGTTGCTCCTTTTTCATTCAATGGAATTTCAAAGGTTACTCCAATTCATTTTGAGGCTGATGGTATTACATTTACGGTAAAAGGGACTATGCTTGATAAGCTGCCGGATAATTTTTATAAGGCCGGTAAAAATCTTCCTCAGTCTGCCGGTCCTGTAGAAACAGAATGGGTTTGCGGTCAATTTAAACCTCTGGGAAACAGCCGTTTCCAGATTGCTCTTGACCGGAGTTGGAATTCTACAGCAAATTATTTAGGGATCAGGAAAAAAGGGAATAATAAGATTCGTGAGATATTCCAGCCATGTGGACTAACATTGCAAAAAAATAATGAAGGTAAGCCTCAGGTGATCATTTTTCAAAAAATTCCGGATGTACCGGCAGGAACCAGAACATTAAGATTGTCAGCACATTCTGATGCGGGTTTGCCTGTAAAGTTTTTTGTAGTCTCGGGTCCGGCCATCATTAAAAATGACCAGCTGATTTTTACCAAAATTCCACCCCGTACAATTTTTCCTGTAGCAGTTACTGTTGCGGCATGGCAATGGGGAAGAAATACAGAACCCAAAGTAAAAACAGCCAACCTTGTAAAACAAACGTTTTATATTTTCCCTTTTAAGTGATTTTGATCTTTATTCAGAAATCGTTCTGATTTTGCAACATCCGGGCATTATTTTGCAACGGGAGGATTATGCTTTATCCTCCTTTTGTCCATATTTTTACAAATGATTAAGTGGTACTGTTTACCCTCATTTTATGAGGTTTTACGGGCAGAAACAGAATAATTCAAAGATCTGACTGAAACTAATGTTGAGAAATGGGTGATATTCAAACTTATTCTTTGTTATGAGTAAATTCAAAATAAAAAAAGAACCGGGCAATATCGTCTACGGAATTGTTTTGTATGGGTGTCTTTTATTTACAGTTTATGTTTTTTCCACTGATAAAGCGAAGGCACAGGATGAAATTTGGGCTGCGAGGGAATATCCTAAATCTACTATTGATTCAGTACATTTTACAGGTGCAGGTATCTCAGGACCCGGTAAAGCTATTTGTGAAAACGGTTTTGGAGGTATTGCAGTAGGTGTAGTGGTTTCTCAGGAAAATAAATCAAGACTGGCTTCTGGTTCGGTAATAACCAGTGGATTGATCCCAAACATCAAACCACTTTGGGATGTACATATGCGTGATGCGGTTATTTGCAAAGGGGGGGACGGATATTATTATCTTACCGGTTCTACCGGTTTTAATATTTGGAATTATAATGACGGGATTGAAATTTATTGTTCGAAAGACCTTAGAAAATGGAATTACCTTGGGTTGGTATGGAGTATAGAAAAAGATGGAGGCTGGGAAAAACAATGGCGTGAACTTCACGGCAAACCTGTTCGTTCCATTTGGGCTCCGGAGATCCATTATATCCATCATAATTACTATATCTGTTTCAGCATGCCACCAGGGGGGATTGCAATTCTTAAAAGTATAACCGGCAAACCTGAGGGGCCCTATGTACATGCAACAGATCCCGGCAAACCCTTATTGGGTGGTATTGGACCAATTCCTGCATCATTCCTGATTGACCCGTCGTTATTTGAAGACGAAGACGGAAAGGTATATTTTGTCCAGGGTCCTGGTGATCAAATTACCCGTATGAAAGACGATCTGAGCGACTTTGCAGAACCGCTTCATCATATTACCCTCTCTGATCCTGATACAGCACTTTGTCACCATTCCAAAGCTTGTTCATCTAAGGGTTACAGGGATTTGGGCTTCGAAGGAGCTACTTTGTTTAAACATAATGGGAAATATTATCTGGGTTCGACAGATAAATATGAAGGACGCTATTCAATAATGCTTGTTATGTCTGATGATATTTACGGTCCCTATACAGGTCGTTATGAATCAGTTCCCTGCAATGGCGGCACAGGCTTTTTTGAAGCTGAGAATGGCGACTGGTTTACCTGCTTTTTCGGAGATGACAGTCAGGCTCCCTGGCGCGAAAAGCCGGGAATTATAAAAATCGATTTCGATAAAGAGGGAAAAGTATTCATTGCCAAGAATCAGCCCGATTTTATTTTGGCGCCCTCAAAACAGAAAAAGTAACTATCCTAACTAAATTATTAATTGGTTCAGAAAATGACATTCAAAAAATTTATTTTACTGCCGTTTTTTATTTGTTGGTCGATTCTTTCTTTTGCAGGAAACGGAAGTGGTCAAAAATATTCCTTGGCTAATAATCTTTGGAAATCATTATCAACTTATAATGTGGAATGGGATTCCCTTGGACGAAATTCCTCGTATTCCATGCCATTGGGTAACGGTGATATTGCCCTCAATGTGTGGACCGAACGAAACGGAGATATACTATTCTATATTAGTAAGTCTGATGCATGGAACGAAGTTGATAACCTTGTGAAAATAGGTCGCGTGCGGGTTTCGCTTTTTCCCAATCCTTTTGCTTCCGGTGCTTCAGTCAAACAAATTTTATATCTTAGAAATTCTGAAATTCAAATTGCCGGCCTATCTAATAAATCGAATACTTCACTTAAAATCTGGGTTGATGCCAACTTGCCGGTGGTGAGAATTAAGGTCGGTTCTTCACAGAAAATGACCGCCACAATCGCATTTGACCCTTGGCGCACAGCTCCTGAAAATACCCCGGGAGGTTTGATCAGCGCAGATAAAGTTGTTACTTACAAAAATGTTCAGCTGATTTCCTATCATCGCAATGAATCAGCAAAAAATCCTCATTTGTTGAATTTGACTTTTGGCGCCTCCATTGAAGGTAAGGGAATGGCAATAGAGAATGGGAATAAACTTCATTCAGTTTTATCGGCCAATGATATTGATTTTTCTGTTCATGTGCTGACCGCAACAACAAATACTGTTGACGGTTGGCTTTCAAAGATGGAAAAGCAGATTAAAGCGACCGACATGATTAACCCGGTAAAAGCCCGGCTAAATCATGAACGGTGGTGGCAGCAGTTCTGGAACCGTAGTTGGATTTTTGTAGGAGGTGATTCAGATGCTATAACCGTAACCCGTGGGTATGTTTTGCAACGCTTTATCACTGCCTGTGCGGGACGCGGAGTTTATGCCATAAAATTCAATGGTTCTTTATTTACTGTTGATAATCCCTCAGAAAAGCTGGGTAAAGATAAAACTACGGGTAAGGATAATATTGGCCCTGTAAATGCAGATTTTCGAGCTTGGGGTGGCCAGTATTGGTTTCAAAACACGAGGCCTATTTATTGGCCCTGCCTGGCTGCCGGCGATTTCGACATTATGAAACCTCTGTTCTGCATGTTTAGCAACATGCTTCCTGAAAACTTAAAACAAGTCCATATATTTTATAACCATGAGGGAGCCTACTTTGCAGAAACTGCTCCTTTTTGGGGTGGAATACCTGACATAAAACCCGAAAGCAAAGGTGGTTATACATTCCGCTATTTTACTCCTATACTGGAATTAAGCGCCATGATGCTGGATTATTATGACTATACCGGTGATAAACAGTTTTTACGAAACACCCTTATTCCGATAGCATCAGCTGGCCTCACATTTTTTGACCAACATTTTCCCCGCGACAGTCAGGGTAAATTACTTCTTTCTCCGGATAACTCAATTGAGATGTATTGGGATGTAACCAATCCTTTGCCGGATATTGCTGGACTTCATTATGTTATAAACAGGTTGTTGTACCTGCCATCCGGTATGGTTGAGGCGAACTTGCGCAACAAATGGCTGAACTTTTTGAAGATAGTTCCAGACATACCTATGGGATTGAAAAATGGCAAAAAGGTTATTCTACCTTATGCATGTCCGGACAGCGTGAAGTTTCATAATACTGAGAATCCAGAACTATATGCTATTTATCCCTTCAGAATTTATGGCTTGGAAAAACCTGATTATCAGCTTGCGCTTGAGACTTATAATGAGCGGCTTAATAAACGCAGCGGATGTTGGTATCAGGATGTCATTGATGCACCTTTGCTTGGGCTTGCTGATCAGGCTAAAAATGATGTTATATACAATTTTACGAGGTTTGACCGGCTATTGCGCTTCCCTGCTTTTTGGGATCGCAGCCACGATTATATGCCCGACGAAGATAATGGGGGTAACGGCCAGCAAGGCCTTCAAAAAATGCTGATGCAGTGCGATGGACACCGTATTCTATTGTTGCCTGCATGGCCCAAAGAATGGTCATCTGATTTCAAACTTTGTGCTCCATTCAACACTATAGTTGAAGCTTCGGTTAGGTTTGGGAAAATCACCAGTATGAAAGTTACGCCAGCAAGTCGTGAAAAGGATGTGGTGATTTGTTCGGGATCCTTAAAACATTAAGTAATGAGTTGTTAATATGTATATAAGTGAAATTTTTATTTAACTAGCCACATTAATAAATATCGAATGATGAATCCATTGAAGTTAAATATCCTTATGCTGGTTTTGTCTTTCTGGTTTAGTCTTGCCCACTCTCAAAATTATTACGTAAGCCCATCAGGCAATGACCATAATCCGGGAACTCTCCAAAAACCTTTTGCGACAATCACTAAAGCACGTGATACGGTAAGAAAATTGAAAAAAAATAAAAGCATTCCCAATGGTGGCATTACTATATTTATCAGGGGTGGGAATTATCAGTTTACTTCTTCTTTTGAATTGACGGCAGAGGATGCTGGCGAAAAAAATAAACCCATACGTTATCAGTCTTACAAAAATGAGAAACCTTCTTTTATAGGAGGGTTACTGGTTGATTCGAAAAAATGGGTTCCAATTAACAGCGTGGCTAGGAAAAGGCTACATCCGGGTATAGATGCAAGTAAAATATATGAGTTGGATGTATCGGTTATGGGATTAAAAAATGTTGCCCGCTTTGCTCCGGCCAATCAATTTACAACCGATTGGTACATAATTGATTTGTATGCAGACCAAAAGCGTCAGCCTGTTTCACAATGGCCTGATCCGGGTGAAAATATCCGGGGAAAAAATGATCCCGGGTGGACCACCTGCAATGGTTCCAAAAACAATTGTTCATTTTATTATGGATGGGGAGGACATCCGGAAGATAGGGATACTACGGACGAAGTTGATGCTGACGGTACCAACCGGGCACGCCGTTGGCAAAATTCCATCAATGAAGGTCACGAATTATGGCTTAAAGGATTATGGAGAACGCCCTGGGCACCTATTACCACGAAAGTGAAAGCTATTCACTTGGAAGACCAGTCCATTGAATTTTGCGAGCAACCCCCGCAGGGCATGGGCTCAAAATATTCTCCTGTGGCCAATAATAATCCATTGTGGCGAGTTGGCAGTGGAAAAGAAAATTGGCTGGCTATCAATTTTCTCGATGAAATTAACCAGCCCGGAGAATGGGCTCTTGATTTCAAGGATGGAAAATTATATTACTATCCTCCTAAACCAATAGGGCAGCTTAATATGATGATCGCTGACATGGTGATGCCCGTTATTAGGATGCAAAGTACAAAATATGTGCAATTAAACGGAATTTCAATTGAAGGTGGCTTGGGCAACGGCATTGAAATGGATGATTGCAGTAATATTCTTATCGCAGATTGTTCCATACGGAATGTGGGAAGCACGGGAATATGCATGAATGGAGGGGAAAATAATATAATTCAGTCTAATGATATTTATGAAACCGGAGGATGGGGCATGGAACTTAAAAATCTAGGGAACAGGTTTACGCTTGCCTCCAGTAATGTGACTATTATCAATAATTATATTCATCATGTTGGGAATCTGGCATTTAAAGAGGCTGTTGCCCTTGAAAATTGTGTAGGCGTTTTAATTTCCCATAATTTACTTCATGACATTCCAAAAGGAGCTATCCGTACTGATAATGTCAACAACTGCGTGTTTGAATACAATGAAATTCACAATATTGCCTTAAAGGAAGGGGATACTGGCGTTTTTTACAATTATGGGGGTTGGAGTACTTATGGAAATATTTTTAAGTATAATTTTTCACACCACACCAACAGGGCAAATGGTTTTTATAGCGACGATGGGACTAGTGGAGATGTTTACTTCAAAAACATTGTACAAGGGGCAATCAGTGCTGTCAAATTTGGAGGTGGACATGATAATCTTGCAGAAAACAACCTTTTTATTGAAAGTCATGATCAAACCGTAGACGACAGAGGCATAAACCGTAACTACCGGCTAGGGACAAATTACGAAACCAATCTTACCAAGTTTAAGATAAATGCTGAACCTTGGAAATCCTATGGTGTAAAATTGAAATCTAGTTTTAACCTAACAACTAATTTATGGTCAGATGTTTTGAATCCTTCCTGGCATCCGGAATATCCAAATGGTTGCCGCATGAATAACAATGTTGCTGTGGCTTGCGGTCCTTTTGTTAAAAAACTAGGAAATGTCGAAATCAGTGGAAATAATACTATTCAGAAACTGGCCGATGCTGCCTTCTATGATTACCCGAAAATGGATCTGAGAACTGATAACAAACTAATTCTTGAAAAATTTCCTGACCTGAATGAAGTGTTTCCCAAAATCGGTCTACAAAAGGATCAATACAGAAAAACCATACCCTCTCGTGAGGAAACCGGAGGATTAGAAAACCGTACAAAAACTGATGCTTTGGATACTGAAGATAAAATGATTGATCAGGTAAGTTCTGTAACTAATCATAGAAAATCAAAATGATTGTCGGATTAATGATTTATCCATTTACAACATTTTCACTTATGGAAGATGAATATAAGAAGTTATTTCGTACATGAATTACTGTTTTAAATGTATTTAAACATGGGAAATTATATTTGCACCAATAGATGTAAGCAATTGAAAATTAAATATATAATATACTTTGTGCGGCTGATCTTGCTGATTATTTTGTCTGATTTTGAAACTGGGCCTATTTCTGCTCAGGTTAAGGATAATGTAAGTGTTTGGTTGATGAGGAATAACTTTAAAATATATGGCCGGATTAACCAGTATGACAATCAGCGCTATAATCTTTTGACCAATCAGGTGAAATTTCCCCTGGAAGAAAGTAGCTGCAAGGTTTCTTTTCTTGGTTCAGTATGGAATATTACATCAAAGGCTTCGTCTATTCAAGAAAAGCCTGATGCCCTTGATTTTGAAATCACCTTTGAATGTTTGAAGGGTCAGTTGGATCAGGGCAGCCTTTCCGTAGATTTGGATTTTTCAAACTGGAGCGAGAAGAATTATGTGCTTTTACCGGCAGCTGCTTATAACGGAAACCGTTTTCAATGGCGCCGGATCCCTTATTCACCCAAATTGTGTGATGCACGGGATATTGGCGTTGACCAACCCATCATTATTTCGGATGTTTCCAAACTTAGCGAATCGGGCGGTTTTTCAAGGATACAGGAACGTAGTGGCAGTATGTCTGCTCCTTCCATTGGTTTTCAAAGCGATACTACACAAAGAGGCTTTTGGCTGCTAACAGAACAAGGAAACAGTTTGGGTGATTATGGTTTAAGCATCGAAGAAACACGCAAGCGTGACAAAGCTGTTATTTCAATTACTTCACCGATAGTACGGGAGCAATATTGTTACATGATATGCGATGCACACTATCCCTCATGGGATAAACCCAAGGATTTCAAGACCGGAGATAAAGTAATCATCAGATTCAGAGTATATGGATTTAATGCTCCGGAAATACAATCTTTGTTCGACAAATTTGCAATGGTTCGCAAAGATTTTTCTAAAGGTGAATTGTTGAACAATACTCTTCCTTATTCTGCCTGCATGCAATTATTGGAGGAAAAGTTTAATAAACAAAATTTTGTTCCTAAATATGGATATTATTCGGTAGGCATGCGTGAAAATTTTCTGCAGGACTGGCAAATAGGTTGGACTGGAGGAATGATCAGTACTTATCCTTTGCTGTTTGCAGGGAGTGCGCAGACAAGGCAGAATGTTCTCCGTAATTTCGACTGGTTGTTTCCTAATGGCATTAGTCCTTCGGGTTTTTTCTGGGATTCTGGAAAAGACGGCACTATCTGGTATGGTGGCGATATTCGCAAACCTTATTCAAAAAATTGGCACTTAATACGCAAAAGCGGTGATGCTGTTTTTTATATCATTAAACAATTTATGTTGATGGAAAAAATAGGCATTCCTGTGAAAAAGGAATGGAAAGACGGACTGAAACGTGTTTGCGATTCATTTGTGAAATTATGGAATTTAAACCACCAGTTTGGACAGTTTGTGGATTCCAATACAGGAAAGATAGCTGTAGGAGGATCTTCCTCTGCAGCTATTGTGCCGGCAGCTCTATGTTTGGCGTCAAAATATTATAATGATGCTGATTATCTTGAGGTTGCGCAACAAGCTGCAGATTTTTTTTATAAAAACTTTGTGGCCAGGGGTATTACGTGCGGAGGCCCCGGTGATGCCCTACAGAACTGCGATTCAGAATCTTCAGCAGCTATGGTTGAATCATATATGACTTTATATGAAATGACAGGAAATGCAAAATGGCTGAAGATAGCGCAAAAAGCGGCACATCAGTTTGCTTCGTGGGTAGTTTCCTATAATTATAAATTTCCCGGAAATTCTTTATTTGGTCGATGCGGCATTCATTCTACAGGTGCAGTTTTTGCCAATACGCAAAATAAACATGCTGCTCCGGCTATGTGCACCCTGTCGGGTGTGGGATTGTTGAAAATTTTCCGTGCTACAGGAGATACGTTTTATATTGACCTTTTACGCGATATTGCCCACAATATGCCTCAATATCTGCCACATCCGGATAGGCCGCTTGGTGATTTCAAATATGGTTATATGAGTGAAAGGGTCAATTTAACAGACTGGGAAAGTGTGGAAAATATCGGTGAAATCTTTCCGATGAGTACATGGGCAGAAACATCCTTAATGCTTACTACTACGGAGCTTCCCGGGATATATGTTCAACCAGATAAAGCATTGGTTGTGGCATTCGACAATATTCAGTACAAAATTTTGAAAAATACAAAAAACAAATTGGTTATTGCTTTAACCAATTCAACGCCGGTAGATGCAATGGTTAAGATCTTTCATGAATTAAGTACTTCGACTAGTAAGAAGCTCGGGGAAAATAGTTTTTATGGGCTTCCTGAACTTGCATTGAAATCTGGAAAATCTAAAACGATAACATTTGATAAAACAAAATGATAAAATGAAGAATATATTAATAATTGCAGCATTGCTGGCGACCAGAATATGCTGTGCTTCAAATTTATATGTCAGTACGAAAGGAAGGGATACCAATCCGGGTACAAAAGATAAACCTTTCGCAACATTATCTGCAGCACGTGATGCCGTACGTAAACTTGGCGCAGCCAAAGGTTCTGTAACTATTTGGGTCCGTGAGGGTACATATTATTTAACGGAACCCTTTGAACTGGATAGCCAGGATTCGGGGACAAATGATGCACCGGTGGTTTACCGGGCTTATCCTGACGAAAGAGTGATTTTATGCGGTTCTAAAGTATTTGGTGAAAAAGATTTTAAAAAGATTACGGATAAAGCTACTTTGTCCAGAATTGCTCCTCAATTGAGAAACAAGATTGTTTCCCTTGATTTAAGCAAGACTAATCTTGTTCACTACCAGAAATATGCTGATAATTTCACGGATAATGGGGGTCTCTTTGAACTATTTATGAATGGCAGGCGTATGCCCCTTTCCCGTTACCCCAATGATGGTTTTATGACGATAAAGAAGGTGCTTATCAATGGAGGCGGGCAGGAAGATAAAGGACAGGACTGGCGTGCCTATTATTCCTCTGATAGCCCTAAAAATGATCGTCCTGCACGACCTGGAGTTTTTGAGTACAGGGACAAGCGCACTGCCGTTTGGATTAATCAGGTTGACCGCGGCGTATGGCTGAAAGGTTATTGGCGCATTCCCTGGCAAAATGAGGCTGTCAGAATAGGAAAGATTGATACTGTAGCTGGAACTATTAAATTTGCCGTCCCCGTTTCCGGCGGGATTGGGAATAAGTACCAACGCCCCGAGGGAAACGGAAAGGAGCCTTACTGGCTTTTTAACCTTCTTGAAGAAATTGATGTTCCTGGCGAATGGGCGGTGGACTTTAAAGATAAAAAACTTTATTTCTATCCTCTTCAACCTTTGGCCGGAAGGGTTGTACATATTGCTGATTCCGGTTCTCCGGTTGTAAAATTGAATAATACATCCCATGTGATTCTTCGTGGTTTTATTATTGAAGAAAATATGGGCGAAGGAATTGAGATAGACGGAGGATCTAATAATATGGTGGCCGGTTGTACATTGCGTAATCTTACTAAAAATGCCGTAGTCCTGGCAGGTGGAAAAGAAAATATCGTGCAAAGTTGTGACATGTATTCTCTCGGAGCTGGAGGCGTATGGTTGAGCGGGGGTGACGAACATTCTAATCCACGTATTGGGGCTGGCCACAGAGTGGTTAATAATCATATTCATCATTTTGCAGAGATTGAAAGAGTTTATGCTGCTGGTATCAACTGCGGCTATACAGGGGGAGGTGGAGGAGGCCATCATACTGCAGTAGGCATGTATATCGCTCATAATTTGATACATGATACTCCTCACGTTGGCGTGCTTTATGGCAGCTGGGACTCAAGATTTGAATATAATGAGGTTTATGGCATGTGCCAGGTGTCCAATGATATGGGAGGTTTCTATTGCTATGACAAATTCGAAAGAATGGGGAATATCACTTTCTGTTATAATTATGTCCACAGCAGTCCTGAAGGTGACGGGCTGTACTGGGACAACGATCATCGGGATGTTAACGTTTATGGAAATATCCTTTACCTGAATAGTGCTCCCGATAAGCGGGGAACAGGCTTTCTGTATAAGTCGGGTTCGCAACTTAAAAATCCTCAGAGGATTAATTGCTATAACAATATTGCCATCAACTGCAATTATGGATTTCAGTTCGTTACCGCTTTGCCTTCCATAATTGAAAATAATGTAACGGTGAATTGCAAAGTACCTTATTCATGGCAAATTATTAAGGATGGGAAATGGGTAAATACCACCGATTCGATTGCTTCAGGTAAAAATATGATTTACAATTCTGATCCTGGTTTTGTAGATATGGCTCATCATGACTTCAGGTTAAAAGCTGATTCTCGCATATTTAAAGATCTACCCGGTTTTCAACCTATTCCCTTCGAGAAAATAGGGTTATATGTTGATGAATATAGAACTAAGCTGCCTACTGATGAGGGAATTGGAAGATATCAGATAAAAAATGCCAGGGCTACCGGTGGCACTGAAATACTTGATAGAAATTAATATTATAATTATTTATGAAACGGGTAGGTTTATCTAAAAACAGACATGAACATTACTTGGCTGGCTCCATTCTACCTGTAAAAATCAATTTCTCTAGGATGAAAAAATACTTATTTATACTGGCCTTTATAACCATCCCTTTATTGACTGCCTTTGCAAAGCGTACTGATATATCAAATACGGATGACCCGCTAACCGTGGCAAAGCTGATTGCTGACAGGTTAATCAGGGTTACCCCATTTAAATATAAACTTGTGGTGGCTCCCAATAATAAGATTTTTAATAATGTCCAGTTTGTAGATTTTGGCCGGACCTTTCAGCTTGGGAAACCAGCTGTAGCTTACGCCTATACCAGTTTAAATGTCCCTGAAGATATGCAAACGACTTTAGAGATTGAGCATAATGATGGCTGTAAGGTTTGGCTGAATAATCAATTGGTATATGTGCAAAGAGGGGACAGGAAAGTAAATCTTCATTTTGAGGAACGAAGCATTGAAATGAACAATCAATTTAAAGTTAATCTCAAAAAGGGTACTAACTATCTACTTGTTAAATCGGAAACAAATGGCGACGACTGGCGGGTTTATATTCAGCCTCCCAGTGCTAAGGGAGCCGTAATTAATGATAAGAATCTGGAAATTGGACTGGGAAATATTAAAAATGTTGATGCCAAAATCAGCCAAATCACCAACTGGCTTGTAATCGGTCCTTTTGCAAATCCGGTTTCACAAGGAAAGCGTGTTGGTTTAGACGAAGTTTATGCACCTGAGAAAGAAATTCGTTTCGGTTGCTTATATCAGGGATTGGCCTCAAAGGTGACATGGACTATCCCTAAAATTGAGATACTTGGCGATATGATAAATCCTTTTGCCTGGGGCACCAACTACGATTGGAATTACCATAATGGCGGGGTATGTTGGGCTATGGAACAACTGGCTGAAGTAACCGGTGAGAAAAAGTATAATGATTATGCCAGCCGGTTCTGTGATTTTCATATTGAAGGAATTCCTTTTGTAGAATATCAGTTGAAAACCCTAAATGCTTTTAATTGTGCCAACCATTTTATTATTGATACTCCCTTACTTGATTTTACAACTGCTCCAGCATTGCCCATGATTTATAAATTACGTAAAAATCAATCTTTTCCCAATCGAGATAAATATGCAATTTTTGTGGACAGTATCATAAAATATGCAAGATACAAGCAAATCAGGCTGCCTGGCAAGAGTAATTTTACCCGTACTACACCTGAAAAATATACCACATGGACAGACGATATGTTTATGGGTATACCTTTTTTGGTTCAGGCATCGCAATATATTAAGGATTCGGCCACAAGCAAGGCTTTACTGGATGATGCTGCCTCACAGATACTTGATTTTCATTCACAGGTCTGGGATCCGGATAAAAATCTCTATGTTCATGCCCGTTATTCTGGAAGTAATGTAAAACTTCCTTATTGGTCCCGTGCAAATGGCTGGGCTATATGGGCAATAACCGAAGTTTTAATGAATTTGCCTCATAATCATCCGGCTTATAATAAAATTCTTGGATATTACCGCAAACATGTGGCTTCATTGACCAAATTGCAGGATAAGAGTGGTTTTTGGTTTAATGTGCTTAATCGTCCTGATTCACAAAAAGAAATTTCCGGTACTGCTATTTTTACCATGGCTATTGCGCGGGGTATTAACAATGGTTGGATTGATGCCCGAAAATACAGGTCTGTTGCCGAAAGAGGATGGGAGGCCATAAAAACACAAATAGAACCCGATGGTACAGTTCATAAAATATGCGTGGGAACGATGTGTTCGGAAGATGTAAATTATTACATGAACCGTCCACTTTATGATAATGATACTCATGGATTATTTGCTGTTTTGTTCGCTGGAATTGAAATGGCAAAAATGGAAAAGATGGGAAAATAAATATAAAATTTGATAATAGAAGAAAATGAAAAATCTTGTTTTAATAATGTCTTTTTTCTTATTGCTGGCAACTTCAGCTGTTCCTTACGCTCAGGTTAAGCAGAAAGAAACAGTAAAATTGAACTATGTGAAGGCATTTGATAATATTAATCATCCTGAAATTTGCTATTGGTTTTTTTCAGAAAATATGATTAAAAACGACAGGTACATGAATGTACTTGATTCTTTGGCCCATCAAAGCCTTTATACATTTATATTTTTAACTGCCAGAAATGGTGTCGATTTTTATGATTACGACAGGATGCGTCCCATATTTAGGAAAATTGTGGAAAAGGCACACTCCTACGGAATAAAAATCGGACTTCAGCTTTGGGAAAACAGGAAAAAAGTTGAGATCGAAAATACCGACCGTTGTATTACTGAAGGAGAAGTTGCGCTGGATGAAAATGGCGAAGCTTCATTTGATGCAAGGGCAAAACATATTCGCAAGGCCACGCCTCTTATAAAAAGCGAACTCTTCAAGGTGTATGCTTTCAAGAAAACTTCCGAAGGATTTTATAAACCTGGATCTTTAAAAGATATCACCTCACAAACATCATCAGATTCTCCAGATAAAGGAAGTGTGAATATTAAAGTACATGCTGGTAAAGCGATGAAAGGCTATACGGCATACATCATGGCGCAGCATTTTTATAATTTCAGCAGCAATCATGGTAAGGACGCTTCGTTACGTTTTATTGAAGCCATCAATGCGTATGCTTCAATTCCTTTTGATGGGGTGGCACTGGATGAATACACCAACCTTCGTATCAGTCCGCCCTGGGAGATTAAGAATGAACTTTGGCGTGAGCGCTTATATTCTTTATCTATGGAAGAGGCCTTTAGAAAACAAACAGGCAACAGTCTTGAAAAGGCTTTGTTTGATATGCGCTATGCTCCTGAGGGACAGTCCTCTGTTAGAGCTAAAGCCATAAATCAATATATGGATTTGATGCGCCGTGGGCCTTTAAATGTAGAAAATGCCGTTTACCAACAGACAAAAAAAATTTTCGGGAAAAACGCTTTTGCAGGTGTCCACGATACTCATCATAATGCTCTGACTGGGGACGAGTTTTGGGTGACTGGCCTCAACTGGTGGACTGTTCCGAGAGAATATGGTCAGACTGATGAACATACGCCTTTGCCTACCCAGATGGGAATTGCTATGTCTCATCCTATGAATGCAATGTATAACATGTATTACAACAAAAGTTTAGATAATATTGTTGAAAAATCCATGGATGACCTGCGATATGGCATTAGAACCCATTATCATGCGGTAAATGATATACAGGGCTGGGGGGTAAGTGTAGAGAAAATGGATGCTCTTAAAAAAATCAATTCTGTTGAAAATTGTGCAAGAATGGAGAACCGCTTTAATCCTGCATTACCTGAAATTAAACTGCTGGTGATTTTTGGCATGGAAGCTCTTTCAAATTGGTACCCGGTTGATTCGAACCGGGGAACTTACGATTATAACGAAAAACTTGGAGTTGAAGAAAAGGCCATTGCTTTGTGGAATGCAGGATATCATAATGCTTTGGTGCCTTCCGATTTGATTGTAAATCAAAAAATAAGAATTGATGCTGATGGAAAGCCCATCATGAACGGTCATAAATTTGATGCGATAGTGTATCTCTATCCAGAATATTCCCGTGAACCAGTAATTAAATTTCTTGAAACTTATCTGGCAAAGGGTGGAAAGTTGATGATTGAAGGTAGGGCTAAATTGGATTTTAACGGGAATAATATTGAAAAACGCTATAATACTATTTTTAATAAGGCTACCGTGGGCGGTTTTTCAGTTGATAAGGTTGGTTTGTTAGGAATAACAAGAAATGAAATATCTGGCGGCTGTAAGAACGAAGATGGTTCTTATACTTTTACTGATCTGGAATCTGTTTTGACAGATAAAACCACCTCATTTCAAATAGATATTGAAGGTGATAAATATGAAGGTAAATATAAAGGTATTGCACTGATCATGGCCAATAAGGCTGAGGGCCTTACTAAATTCTCTTCCGCTGGCTTAAAAGAACTTCGTAAAAACGGTAAAATTATCCTGAGTTTTGAAAAACCAACCGGATTATTTATCACAAAACATAATTCCATTTTATCAATGACCATTGCAGATGGCGATAAAATTTGTAAACCCGTCATTAATGCTCTTTGATCATAATTTTATTTTTAAATTATTCAGAATCTTTTTAATGCTGCAAATCTTAAGGATTATTTTTTAAATGTTTCTAAGTATTTTATGAAAAGTTGTCCGTTTAAAATTTAATAAAACATACTTCGCTTCATTTCATTACGCTCAAGATGAAAATTATTTATATATTCTTGGAGGGGTTTGCGGCAATACCGCAAAACCCTCCAAACATAAATATTTACGAATTTGTTGCCATTCCCGATAAAAGCAAGGAATCTTTATATTTTCCCCGGAAACTAATATATTGAAATATCTGCTTTTAAATCTTTTGGAACATCCAAACACTTGTTTGCAACATCTCAATAAGGCGAAAAAACAACCATTAATTAATTTTGAGGATAAAATTTTATGGTCAGACTAAAATTAATAAAAGTAAATTCTAATTTCTAACCTAATAATTTAAATTATGAGAATTTTCTATTCTAATTTTAATGAACGTACGGCAGTTTGGTTGCGAAGGTACATATGGAAATACCTATTTTTTATGCCGTTTTTTCTTTTAATAACCCAATTGGGTTTTTCTCAACAGGGAAGCTTGGAAATTTCGGGCACAGTTACTGACACAAAAGGAGAACCAATCCCTGGGGTAAGCATTGCTGTCAAAAATTCCGGCAGAGGTACTATTGCTGATGAATCGGGTAAGTTTTCCCTTTCTGTTCCAAATGCTCATTCAGTTTTGGTTTTTTCTTCAATTGGTTATAAAACAATGGAAGATCTTGCCCTTAATGTAAAAGGGAAGGTTATCCATTTGTCTGAAGAACAGGCCAATAAATTAAATGAAGTTGTAGTAATCGGTTATGGAACCTCTAAGCGAAAAGATCTTACGGGATCGGTGGGAACGACCAATGTGGAATCTATGGTTAAGGCCCCTGTATCCTCTTTTGATCAGGCTTTTGCTGGCCGTGTTGCCGGTGTTGTTGTAACTTCAAATGACGGACAGCCTGGCGCTGCCTCACAAATTACCATCAGGGGTGGATCTGTTTCGCAGGATGCCTCTCCATTGTTTATTATTGATGGGTTTCCTGTGGAAAACATGGATATCAATTCTATCAATCCTAATGATATAGAATCTATGGACATCTTGAAAGATGCTTCTTCAATTGCCATTTATGGTGCCAGAGGTGCTAACGGAGTTATTATCATCAATACCAAAAGGGGTTCCATCGGCACTCCGACTGTAACTTATAATTTTTCATTGGGTTTTCAGCATGATGTGAACCGTGTAAAGGTCATGAATCCTTATGATTTTGTAAAACTTCAGCTTGATCTGGACAGCATCGCAAGTACACCGGCTAATCCTGTAACTAGATTCCATCAGGTTTATCTGGATCCGACAAATGGCATAACGCTCGATTCCTATAAAAACCAAAAAGGTTATGACTGGCAGGATCTTATTATGCGAACCGGATATACTCAAAGTCATTC
>JAUZOH010000019.1 GCA_030706565.1 Bacteroidota bacterium
ATCTTTTCTGCAATTTCCACGGCATCTTTTACGAATTCCGTGCAGCGTAAGTGAAATAGATCCAGCTCCCTTATTTTGGCCATTCCTTCGGGTGTGCTCATATCCAACCCATCCAGCAGTTGGCGACAGCATAACGTTCCATGCCGTCCTTTAAATTCTGTAATGAGTTGCCTTGAAAGATTATAGGTATGCATTTTGTCCTGGTCGGTACCATTTTCCCCTTTGCCATATTTCAGTCCGATTGCCATCAGTGCTCCTGTAACAGCACCGCATGTTTCCTGCATATAGGAAATGCCGGCCCCAAAAGGGCTTGCCAGTTTTAAACTTGCATTTCTGTTCATACCCAGATCTTCAGCAAAAACTGAAAGAACGGACTGTGCACAGTTGTATCCGTGTCCGAAAGTTTCTACTGCTTGTTGTGATTTTTCGCTCATGTGAGGGGATTTATTTGCAATCGTTTCTTCTGATCATAAGTTTTTAAATGCAATACTTGATTATTGCATGATTTAAAAATACACAATTTTGTGATTAAACCCAACACCCCCGAAGCAAAAGATTGTTTAATGAATTCCTTTTGAATGTCCATGCAGAATAACCCATGAGGGCAAAAATTCTTTCACGGCTTTTGCCGTATTTTCTTTGAAACGTTTGGCTATTTTTTATTTTGAATAAAAGGATGAATGGATCCATGCATGTACCCAAAGTTCGGATATGCAGCAGCAAGCATGATATAAGGGAAGGCGGTACTTGTCCTTGGTGAAATATCCATCAAATCGTCAGCAGAACTACATCTGCCTTCAATTGTAAAGGCAAATCGTCATTTTAGAATCTTGGTTTTGTCGGTTTGGTATTTTTATGTTTTGATTCATTTTTTAGTTTCCTTCTCATACCACCCGAGTTAACTTTTTTGTTTTTTTCTTTCTTTTCTTGAAATGCTGAATTTATTTTGGGCTTGAAGGATACTGCTTTTAAATAGTCAATATCAAACAATTTAGCAGGCTGTTCTTCTTCGGTATATTCCGAGGATATAGCAACATCCTTTGGAAGTGACAGGATGGTGATGGGTTTATTCATCAGTTGTTCAATGGCCATTTGATATTCCTGCTCTATTTCGTTTACAAAGGTGATGGCCACACCCTCTTTATCAACACGTCCGGTACGGCCTATGCGGTGAATATAATCGGCAGCAACTTCTGGAGTATCAAAATTGATGACATGCGAAACATCCTGAATGTCCATGCCACGGGCAATAACGTCGGTGGCAACTAGCACGCGTATACTGCCATCGGTGAATTGTTTCAAAGTGTTGAACCTGAAGTTTTGCGTTTTATTGGAGTGGATTACTCCAATTTGATCCGGAAATTTTATTACCATTTGCTCGTACAAACGATCGGCCAATTTTTTGGTGCTGACGAATACCAAAACCTTATTTAAATCATTGTCGCTTTTTAATAAATATTCGAGCAGGTTCACTTTTGTATTGAAATTGGGTACCTGATAGGCTTGTTGTACGATTTTTTCCAAAGGGGTACCGTGTGGAGCAATTACAATTTTGAATGGATTAAGGAAATATTCATCAATAAACATTTGAACATCTGGCGTTAATGTCGCTGAAAACATTAAATTTTGATGTTTGGAAGTGATTTTTTCGAGTATACTGGTAATTTGAGCGCGAAAACCAAGTTTCAACATTTCATCTACTTCGTCGATGACTATTTTTTGAATGGTTTTAAAGCGTAATATCCCGCTCAGATATAAGTCGAGCAAACGGCCGGGGGAAGCTACAATAATATCCAGGCCATCGTATATGAGCTGTTTTTGCGTTTTTATATTCGTGCCTCCATAAACAGCACCAACCCTGAAACTACAATACTTGCAGAGTTTGGCTATTTCACCTGTTACCTGTACAACAAGTTCGCGGGTAGGAACAAGAATTAAGACACGTGCATCGCGTTGTTTCGAAAATGATAATTGCCTGAGGATGGGCAATAAATAGGCAAAGGTTTTTCCTGTCCCGGTTTGGGCAACTCCCACAACATCACGCCCTGACATGATAGGCGAGAAGGCTTTTTCCTGGATAGGAGTGGGATATTCAAACTCTAAATCGGTTAATGCTTGTAAGAGAGGCTTGTTTAAATTTAATTCGTTGAAAGTCACTTGGTCGTTTTTTATTTGCTGCTAAGGTAGTCTGAAAATGCTTGATACACAATTAATTTTAAAAAATAAATAAGGACTCATGTTTTTCGCCTCTGTTTTTCAGCTACCTTTGCGAACAATTTTTTATTCTACAAATTTGAAAACTTTCTCTGATTTAGGTATTTCCGACAATTTTATTGAAGCCTTAAAAGAAATTAATATTATTGAGCCGACTGAAATACAGGCAAAAGCCATTCCCTTTTTAATTGAAAAAGGCACAGATTTCATTGGACAGGCACAAACCGGCACCGGCAAAACTGCTGCTTTCGGGTTGCCTATTTTGCAGGCTATAGATCCGGACCTTGCCCAAGTACAAGCTTTAATTTTATCACCGACCCGTGAATTGGGTCAACAAATTGCCAAACAGTTATTTAAATTTACAAAGTACCTCCCTAAGAAAATTTTTGCCGAATCGGTATACGGTGGTGCCCATATAGAGGAACAAATAGCAGCCTTAAGGAGGCCAACCCACATCGTGGTAGCTACTCCGGGTCGTTTGATTGATCTGTTGGATCGTAAGGCAATTGATCTTTCTTACATTCATACTCTCGTGTTGGATGAGGCCGATGAGATGCTTAGTATGGGGTTTAAAAAGGAACTTGATAACATTCTTGAATTTACCGCAGGAAAACGCCATACATGGTTGTTCTCGGCCACTCTGCCTCATGATATTAAATCAATTATTGCCAATTATATGTCGCCTGACGCGATGCGTATTCAGGTTAATCTTAATGATGTTGTAAACAAGAATATTGAACATGAATTTGTCGTTTGCGAACCGGATGAGAAAACAGATATACTATTTCACTTTTTAAAGATTCAGGGTGATAACAGGGGTATTGTTTTTTGCAGGACTAAGGCTGGCGCTCAAACACTTGCCAAACAATTGGTGGCTAAAAATTTCAATGCCAATGCATTACATGGCGACTTGTTACAAAAAGAGCGCGATAAAGTGATGCGTGCATTTAGAAACAAGAAACTTCAGATTTTAGTAGCCACTGACCTGGCTGCCAGAGGTGTTGATTTTGCAGGACTTGCTTATGTGGTTCATTTTCAGCTTCCGGATAAAATTGAAGATTATACCAATAGAAGTGGACGTACTGCAAGGGCCGGCTTGAAGGGACTTTCTCTTTGTTTGATAAATCGTACCGAACAAGCTGACCTGAAAACTTTGGAGCAGATATTGGGCATAAAAATCAAAGAAATTCATAGATAATTAAATATCGGGTTATGAGCGGAGATCATAGCAACGATCCATTACATGGTAAAACGCTTGAATGTATTGTTCAATTCCTGGTCGATTTTTATGGATGGGAACAATTGGGCAAGAACATAAAGGTGAACTGTTTTAATAACAATCCAAGCTTGTCATCCAGCCTTAAGTTTTTACGAAAAACTCCCTGGGCCAGGAAAAAGGTTGAAGATTTGTATATCTCTCTGATCAAAAAAAATTAAGTACTTCGTCCATGAAGTTTGAGCATTATCATTTCGTTCCTGCGTTAAAACGCAATCTGCAAAGCCTGGGTTTTAGGAAACCTACAGACATTCAGTATAAATCAATTCCTCCTATTTTACGGGGTGAAGATGTTTTAGCAATTGCCCAGACCGGCACGGGGAAAACCGCGGCTTATGCTATACCCACGATACAGTTATTGAGTACCAGGCGCAGTCTAAATGAGGATTATTCTGTTCGTTGTATTGTTATGGTTCCTACTCACGAATTGTCTATCCAGGTGGCTGGTGTATTTGAAAAATTGATGACAGGGTTGGACCTTCAGGTTTTGGGATTGTTTGGAGGTGTGGGGCAGGATCTTCAAATTGAGCAACTCAGGCAAGGCGTTGATGTTTTGGTGGCTACGCCCGGGCGAATGTTTGATTTAGCAAGTCAGGGTTTTTTGTTGTTTAATCGTGTAGAAATATTGATACTTGATGAAGCCGACCACATGCTCGAGTTGGGTTTTATTAAAGATATGAGACAATTGATAGCGAATATTCCCAGAGGCAAGCAAACCTTGTTCTTTTCAGCTACCATTAACGAGCATGTTAAAGATTTGGCTTACGGTTTGGTTCGTCATCCTGTTCGTATTCAAATTTCACCTGATGACCCTGTTTCGAAAAATATTGATCATGCGGTTGCCTTTGTCGAAATGGATGACAAACGTTTTTTTCTTGAGCGCATTATAAAAGAACATCCTGAAAGTAAAATTTTGGTTTTTGTCCGTACTAAGGTTAGGGCCGAACGGGTTGTTAAAGCTTTGCAAAGGGTGGATGTGGCCAGCCAAACTATCCACGGGGACAAAGATGAGCATGAACGTGAGCAAATAATGATCAATTTTCAGGAAGGCAGCAATAAAGTCTTAGTAGCTACCGATGTAAGCTCAAGAGGAATTGATATCCCCAATGTGGAGTTTGTAGTGAATTACGACCTTCCCGAAGTTGCCGAAAATTATGTCCATCGTGTGGGCCGTACTGGAAGAGGAGTCCATAGGGGAACAGCTATTTCGTTTTGCAGTTCAGGGGAAAGAGAATTACTCGCAGAAATTGAAGGATTTTTAGACAAAACTGTTGCTGTGATGTCTATAAACAAAGCCGAATATGAACTTACTGTCGATTTTTCCGAAGAAAGCGAACACGATTGGAAGTCATTGCTTGACGAAAACTCTGCATTTGAAGCATCGCACAAAAAGAAAAAAAGAAAATAGAAAAATAACGAAGTTGAAGAAAAACGTTGATGCAGTTTTTAAATTCTGTGATACGAATATTTTATCCGGATCCGTGCTTTTTTCGCTTTTTCCCTATTTTAGGCTTATTGCCATCATACTCCTATAACAGTACTGCATGTTTCCTGCATATAGGAAACATCAGCCCAAAAGGGCTTGCCAGTTTTAAACTTCTATCTCTATTCATACCCGGGTCTTCAGCAAAAACTAAAAGAACGGACTGTGCATAATTGTACCCTTGTTTGAAAGTCTCTACGGCTTGTTACGATTTTCCACTCATTTATCTCTACGAATTACTTGAAGTTTTATGATGTGAATGTTGTCCATACCTGTTCAACTTATAGGTAAAGGTAAGCATAAAATATCTTTTCAGGATAGTCGATTGGGTATCTCTGATGTATGTTTCGGTCACTGTCCTGCTGATGTTGGTATTTTGATTGAGTAAATCGAATACACTTAGCATAATTAATCCTTGTTGTTTGTTAAACAACTTTTTTCCAAATCCTAAATTCCAAAGGAAATAGTTTTTATTAAAATTGCTGTTTGAAAGGCCTTTATACAAATTATTTGATAAATTATTTTCCAATACCAAGTTTTTCCAAAAGATCAGGTTAAATCTAAAATTGGCACTATGACTGTAATAGTTGTTATTAAGTTTGGGTTGCAGGGAATTCTCTACAATATTATAACTGCCATGATAGGAAAGGGTAAAATCTACATTGGGATTGATATTGCTGCCAAGTACTACACCTTGTGAAAACGTATAGGTATTGGAAACATTAATTTTATTATTGAGATTACCGGGTATGGATGAATAGTTAAAATCCGTATTCAGGTTCAGATTGCTGGATATAAAGTGAAGGGGGAATCCGAAATTAAGCGTCGAATAAAAATTCCAGCTGTGATCAAGGTTTACAGGTTGAGTGAGCTTTGCACCTTTCACTAATAGGATGCCTCGGCCTAGCATGGTGTCTTTATCCGCAAAATAGGTCCTGTTGCTGATGTTATTCTGTATGTATGATCCGGATAAAAGAAAAAAGAAACTGGTTGATTTGTCCGGATTAGAAAGAGAATAACGGGAAGAGAAGGATTGGTTAAATTCCTGTTTTAAATTGGGATTCCCAGTGCTAAGATGCAAAGGATTACTGTTGTTGATCACATCCTGCAATTGAGAGATGGAAGGGGCATTGGTCGAAGCATTGTAAGTAAGGCGCAAAATGGAATTTTTCGAAAATTTATATTTGAACATGATATATGGAAGATAGTTGTTAAAAGTTTTTTTAACGGTATCTTTTGGCAGGGGCAGGTCCCTTGCACCATTCAAATTTGCCTGCTGGTATCTGAAACTGACCAGGGCATTTATTTTCAAAACATTTAAGAGATAGCCAAATCTTAATGAATGGGTTATATAATGATTGTCATAGATGTTTGATAAGGTTGTGTTTAAAGAATCATTTTCATTGGTGTTTGGATCAAAGTCATAAGTTTTTTTATTCGCCTTATTATTTGAATAATAATAATTGTATGAAAGTTCCAGTAAACTGATTTTTCCCAGGGGTTCTGTATAAGCGAGGTTTGAAGATACCGAATACCCGTTGTTTAGAGCGGTAGAACGTTGATTGATATTTTTCTGTTGTTTGGTACTATCATCATAATAATAGGTCTGAGCCTGTAAAATATTTCCAGGATCTTGACGGTGGGCCGAATTATTTATCCCTATTGAAATGGTCCGGCCCTGTTTTTTGAACTTGTGCCTGAAAGTAGTGCTGTTGGAAAAGTCGTAAGCCTGGGCATCTGAGATATTCGTATTTATAGAACTATTCAAAGGGCTGGTTTCGCCCATGAAATTTGCCGTGCTGCTGTTGCGATTATTATGGTTGGTCTGAAAACTTAATTGAGGAGTGATAATCAGGGTATTGAACGTATCGGGGGTATATTCAAGTTTGAAATTTAATCTGTGATTGAAATTTCTGTTTCCTGTGGTACTTTGGGAATTAAAATATTGATTGGAATCTGGATTGGAAGAGTATAAATAATGGCCATTTACAATTTGCGAGGTCTGATTTTGACTGTTATTATAAAAATAGCTTCCATTTAATTGTAAGATTTTTCCCCAAGTACCATTGTAATTCAACCCTAAAGAATTGGTTTTGGTAATTCCTCCACCTCCGCCCATTGCACCAAGCAAATCCTGGTTTGCAAAATTCTGCCTGTTGATATTATTGCTTAGTCCTATAATTGATATTTTGTGAATTTCATTAAAAAAATGCAGGTTTCCACCAACCACATATTTGTTGTTTTGGTTGTATCCTGCAGCTACTTTACCGAAATGCCCGTTTCTTCTGTCTTTTTTAGTGATGATATTAATTGTTTTTGAAGTATTGCCATCATCAAAACCGGTCAGTTTGGCCTGGTCGCTTAATTCATCATATACCTGTACCTTGTCAATTGCATCGGCGGGCAGGTTTTTTAAAGCCAGGGTCGGATCATTGCCAAAGAAAGGTTTCCCGTCAATATAAATATGTTTTACAGATTCTCCCTGAGCTTTCACCTTCCCATCCGTGGAGGTAATGGTAGGCATTTTTGTCAGCAAATCTTCTGCCGTAGCATCCGGATTGGTCACAAAAGCTGCTGCATTCATTTCGGTGGTGTCGCCTTTTTGCACCGAAGTTGGTACCTGTCCTACTATGACTACCTGCTGAAGTACCTGGTTAGTGGGCACCATGAATAGTTCGCCTAAATTTTCTACCGGATTTTTAATTTCTATTTCTTTTTCCAGCTTCTGATAACCCAGATATGTTGTCCTTATTTTATAATTCTTATTTTTCAATGCATCAATTGAAAAATTTCCAATATTATCCGTAATGGTAACATATCGGCGACTTGAATCCCGGATATCGGTTAAAACTACGCTGACCCCTGTGAGGGGTTCTTTTTTCTGCAGGTCGGAAATTTTTCCCGTGATTTTATAACTCTGGGCTTCTATATGTAAATTAATTCCTGCTAGGGCAATATAACATATTATATGTAAGATTTTCCTGAACACAATTTGTATTTATAAATATTAATTAAGTTTCTTAAAATTAATGTTTTTTATATTACACCCTTATTGTCCCGTCAAAATTAAAGACCCTTCGTTTTCATTGATCAGGTTTGTATATTCTTGTAAGGGTTGGCTTGCAGCCATGCTGCATACCAACCCTTACAAACCGAAACACTTACTAACTTTTTGTTATTCCGGGCATAGCGGGGAATCTTTATGTTTTTCTCGGACACTAATATTAAATGCAAAAGATATTAGTTTTTTGGCAATTAAACAGAATTAAAATGATTCCCTGCCTCCTCTGCCACCCATTCCTCTACCGCCACCCATTCCTCTGCCATCCATTCCTCTTCTGTACATTCCATCGCCTCTGTTCCCACGGCCATCCTGACGTGGATGTTGGCCAAAGGCATTCAGTTTATAGGTAAAGGAGAGCATAAAGTAACGTTTCAGCACTGCAGTCTGGCTATCTTCAATGTAAGTTTCTGTTACTCTGCGGCTGATACTGGTATTCTGATTTAACAAATCAAAGACACTCAGGCTGATTTCCCCTTGCTGTCTTTTGAAGAGTTTTTTCCCAAAGGCCATGTTCCAAAGGAAATAATCTTTGTTGAAGGTACTGTTTGCAAGTCCTTTATACAACTCGTTGGATAAATCGCTTTCCAGAACAAAATTATACCACATGATCAGATGAAATTTGAAATCTGCATTGTGACTAAAGTAATTGTTGTTAAGGTTGGGCTGCAGGGTGTTTTTTACAATGTTGTAATTTCCATGATATGAAAGGGTAAAATCGACATTGGGATTGATGTTGCTGCTAAGTACCACACCCTGTGAAAAGGAATAGGAATTTGAAACATTTATTTTGTCATTGAGATTACCCGGGGTAGAAGAATAATTAAAGTCGGTATTAAGATTCAGGTTACTGGAAAGAAAATGTACAGGAAACCCATAGTTTAGGGTCGTATTGACATTCCAGCTATGTGACAGATTAACGGGTTGGGTTAATTTGGCCCCCTTTGCCAGCAAAATACCTCTTGAGAGTATGGTATCTTTAGTAGCAAAGAAAGTTCTATTGCTTATGTTGTTGTTTGTATAGGAACCCGATAAAAAGATAAAAATACTTGTCGACTTGTCCGGATTAGAATATGAAAAACGGGATAAAAATGTCTGGTTGTATTCTGGTTTCAAATTGGGATTACCCGTACTGAGGTTCAGGGGATTGGTATTGTTAATTACGTCCTGTAATTGCCCGATTGATGGCGCATTTGTTGATGTACGATAGAAGAGCCGCAGGTTTGTGTTTTGTGAAAATTTGAATCTGAACATGAGTGAAGGCAGAAAGTTGTCGAATGTTTTCCTGACTGTGTCCACCGGCAGTGGTAAGTCCCTTGCTCCATCCAAATCGGCTCTTTGATACCTGAGATTGAACATGGCATTCATTTTGGGTAAACTTATCCTATACCCCAGGCCTGTTGAATTTGTAATATAATGATTGTTGTATATGTTTGATAGTCTCAGGTTTAATGAATCGTATTGGTTCGTGATATTGCTAAAATCATAGGTTTCCTTATCGGCCTTATTGTTTGAATATCCATAATTGTAAGAAAATTGCAATAAGCTTATTTTTCCAATAGGTTCAGTATAAACCAGATTGGAAGATATGGAATAACCTTTATTTAAAGCTTCCGAATGCTGATTCGTATTAATGGTTTTCGTCTTATATATAGTGTCCTGCTCGATTCCAATGGAGTCTTCATAATAAACGGTTTGGGCCTTTAAAAGATTCTTGGGGTCTTGCCGGTTGGCTGAAGTATTTAAGCCGACCGAAATAGTACGTCCCCTCTTTGAAAATTTATGCCTGAAGGTTATTTCATTTGAGAGGCTATAACCGGTGGCGTTCGAGTTGTTGTTGTTTATCGAACTATTCAGGGGACTGGTTTCACCCATGAAATTGGCTGTGGAATTATTCCTGTTGGAATGATTGGACTGAAAACTTAATTCAGGAGTAATATAAAGGGAGTTGATGGTGTCGGGTGTATATTCAAACCTGAAATTGATTCTGTGATTAAAATTATTATTCTCGGACGTATTCGTATTATTATAATATTGATTTGAGTCGGGGTTGGACGAATACAAATAATGTCCACGGGTTATCTGTGAGCTTTTATTCATGCTGCTGTTATAGAAATAGCTTCCGTTTACTTTCAGCTTTGTGCCCCACATATCATTATAATTTAACCCAATGGAATTGGTTTTGGTAATTCCTCCGCTTCCCCCTAAAGCGCCGAGTAAATCCTGGCTGGAAAAGTTTTGTCTGTTGATGTTATTGCTTAAACCAATGATAGATACTCTCTGGTCTCCATTAAAAAGGTTCAGATTGCCCCCAACCATATAACGTCCATTATCATTGTAACCTCCTGTTATTTTACCAAATTTCCCTTTCCTTCTATCTCTCTTAGTTACGATATTAATGGTCTTAGAGGTGTTGCCATCGTCAAAACCGGTGAGTTGTGCCTGATCACTTAATTTATCATAGATCTGCACCTTGTCAATGATGTCGGCAGGCAGGTTTTTCAATGCCAGGGTCGGATCATTTCCAAAGAAGGGTTTTCCATCAACATAAACACGTTTTACTGTTTCGCCCTGCGCTTTCACTGTACCATTCGTCGAGGTAATGGTGGGCATTTTGGCCAGTAAATCTTCTGCCGTGGCATCCGGATTTGTTACAAATGCTGCTGCATTCAATTCGGTGGTATCACCTTTTAGAACTGAAGCCGGCACTTGCCCCACAACAACTACCTGTTGGAGGACATGACTGGTCGGGGTCATTAAAAGATCCCCTATACTTTCATCCGGATTGGCAATTTTTATTTTTTTTTCAAACTTTTCGTAACCCAGATAAGTAGTCCTGATTTTATAATCTCTTTTTTTCAGTTTGCTGATCGCAAAATTTCCTGCATTGTCGGAGATGGTAAAATATCTTTGACTTGAATCTAATGTGTCAGTCAAAATGATACTAACACCAATTAATGGTTTTTTCCTTTGTGCGTCTAAAATTTTCCCTGTAATCTTATAATTCTGAGCTGCTGCCTGTAAACTGATTCCTGCTAACGAAAGGAACCATATTGTTTGTAAAATTTTTCTATACACAGTTGTCCTTAATAAAAAGTGAATACTAAATTTTTTACATTCAGAACTATACATCCCCAGCAAAAGAGAAAAACAATAGACTCTGAAATTATGCAGTTAGAAAGGTGGAGCAAAATCATTACCTGCTTAACTTTTTTTAGACTTCAAATAACCTGAAAAGTTTAATACTGATATTAGAATTTGTTTTTCAGATTCTAATGTTGTATTTATTTTAAGAATAGCAATCAGAAACTGGGGAATATTGCTTATTTTTCCGCCCTGATTTTTTTAAAATTTAACGTTTTTAACTATAAACTATCTTTAAAAAATATAGTCTAAGGAATAAAATTTCATGAGTGATAAGGAACAATTGAGGGAAGGAATTATGAGACCGTCAGTCAGAGAAACAATGTCTGTTGAATACATCAGTAAAAATAGATCTTCTGCCTGTTTAAGACCTGAAAAGGTTCTTGAACTAAAATTATTTTGCATTCATCATAAATTTGATGAAAAAATATTTTTTCTTACGGCATTAAGAATTTTATGCAGCAAATATCATTATGAACCCGAAGCTTTTTCACTTAAGGTTCAATTTGAAAATAAAAAGGCGATTTTCGATTTCAAAGCGATAGAAAATATGCCGCTTTCATTTGTCGAATTATATAAGGATACTTATAAGGAATTTATATTGCAGAATTCCTTAAATAATTATTACCTGGATGTACATGAAGAACTTGCAAGTCTGAAGTATTCCTTAATTAAACGTCAGACAAATTATGAAGAATTAGCATGTACTCTAAATATTGGGGAATCAATTGACATTACTTTTTTAAGCACTGCGGATTCCTATTATCGATATATAGTAAACAGGAGTGCCGGGCATCTGCAAAACTTAATCAACCAAATATTTACTTCTCCTGAAAGAAATATTTATGACTTGAATTTTATTGGGGATGAGGAAAATGATATTATAGATAGCTGGAGTAGGGGGCAATATGATGATACCCTCAACGGGAATTATTGTTTGCATCACATATTTGAAAAAACTGTTCAGCATTATCCTGATAATTTGGCTGTTATTTGTGGCGAAACCGTTTTGTCCTACGAACAGCTTAATGAACAGGCAAATAAACTGGCCTGGTACCTGCAAAGTCTGGGTGTGAAGCGAGGTGATTTTTGTGGAATATTGCTTTATCGCTCTTTTGAGATGTATGTTGCCATGCTTGCGATCATGAAAGCCGGGGCTACTTATCTTCCTTTCGATCCTACGGTACCTGCCGGACGGCTGGAGTTTATCCTTGATGATTCGAAAGCCAGGATTTTGGTAACTACCTCTGATTTTAATGAAAGGGATGCTTCCTGCTCTTGTACAAAGGTATTGTTGGACAAGGATAAGAGACAGATAGAAAATAATCTTTCTGCTAATTTGCCGGTTTCTGAAAATAGCGCACAACCTTCAGATATTGCATATACTATTTATACTTCAGGTACTACGGGGGTTCCGAAAGGAGTAAAAATCCCTCATTCCAGTGCCTGCAACCTGGTGAAAGCAGAGGGTAAGGCTTTCCGCCTAAGCCCTTCTGACCGTGTTTTTCAGGGCTTTTCGATTTCATTTGATGCTTCCATCGAAGAAATATGGCTGGCTTTTAATTCCGGCGCTTCCCTTTTTGTTGGAACAGAAGAAATTATGCAGTCTGTTTCCCAGTTGTCAACTATTCTTAATGAGAATAATGTAACGGTTCTCTCCACTGTTCCAACCCTGTTGTCAATGATAACTGAGGATATCCCTTCTGTCCGTTTGCTTATTCTGGGTGGTGAGACCTGCCAGGATACGCTGGTACAGAAATGGGCAAAACCGGGGCGCAGGATGGTAAACACATACGGGCCAACTGAAAGTACGGTTATCGCCACCTTTGCTGATTGCAAAAGGAACCAAAAAGTAACCATTGGTAAGTCTGTTTCCAATTATTGCACTTATATCCTCGATTCAAAAATGCAGAAAGTGCCGGTTGGCGTTGCCGGGGAATTGCATATTGGTGGGTTAAGCCTGGCTGAAGGCTACATTAATCAACCTGAATTGACAGCCCAAAAATTTATTACCCCTCCTTTCCCGGTTAATTCAAACTTTCCCAAAAGGTTGTATAAATCTGGCGATTTGGCCAGATACAATGAGTCGGGGCAGATTGAATTCCTGGGGAGGATTGATTCGCAGGTCAAACTCAGAGGTTTCCGTATCGAATTATCCGAAATAGAAGCTCAACTGTTGAAGAATGGCCATATTAAAAATGCTGCGGTGGCCGTGAAGAAAGGCTATAATGATGTCGAACTTCTGGTGGCTTATGTGGTCAAAAAAGAAGGAGAAAAATTTGATCCTCTTGATGCCAAAAAGGCACTGAGGGCTAAACTTGCTCCTTACATGATCCCTTCGTTTTTTGAGGTATTGGACGTTCTGCCCATGCTGCCCAGCGGGAAAGTGGACCGGAAAAATCTGCCTGAACCTAAAATTGTGGTGGAAGATATTCCTGCTTCTGTTACCGGTGATGAAACCAAAACTGAAAACAGGATTTTGAAAGTCTGGCAAAAGATTTTTGCGCCCAACCAGGTAAACCTGGATGACAATTTCTTTGATTTGGGTGGACATTCTTTGCTGGCTTCCCAGATGATTTCGGAATTACGAAAGGATCCACAGCTGGAGCGACTTTCTGTTAAAGATATATATAATTATCCGACCATAGCCAAACTGACCGCTTATGTTGAGCATGAACTGAGTAATAAAAAGGAAAGCGATAAGAGGATTGAAGATGTTCCTGTTCCTGATAAGGTATCTAAAGTTACTTACCTGAGCGTTGTTTCTTTGCAGGTGTTGACTATCCTGGTTTTCTTTGGAATAGGGGCTTTTACCCTTCTCATCCCGGTTGATATCAAAGAACTTTTCCCAAGAATAACTTATACTGCTTTAATTGTAAGTTCACTTGGCGGCTATCTGATGATGTATGCCGTATGGACATTATTGTCGGTTGTTGTAAAATGGACTGTGGTCGGGAGGTTTAAAGAAGGTACTTATCCGTTGTGGGGATTTTATTACTTCAGGTTCTGGCTGGTCAAGAAATTTGTTGATATGGTTCCGATTAACCTGATGTCGGGTACTCCGTTTCTGAATTTTTACTTCCGTCTAATGGGAACGAAGGTAGGCAGAAATGTTTATCTGGGGAGCGACCGTATCCGGGTGTTTGATTTGGTCTCTATTGACGATGATTCCAGTATTCTGAAGGAAGCCAATATTTTAGGGTATTCCGTTGAAAATGGCTTGCTCAGGCTTGGGAAAATCAGTATTGGCAAGCGTTGTATGCTTGGAGCCCGGTCTATGATGAGCGAAAATTCGTCCATAGGAGACGGTTCTTTATTGCTCGAATTGTCCATGTTGCCTGTTAACGAAACAATTCCTGCCGGTGAGGTGTGGAAAGGTTCACCGGCCAAGCGGACTCAGGATGAACCTTTTTATACAAAACCAGAAAATGCTTTGTTGTCGAATATCGGAGGTTTTAAACGTTTCGTTTTAGCTGCCCTCAGGACAATTGCATTATTTGCTGTATTATTGTTTCCTGTAGTTGTCGCTTTACCAATTGCTATTGCTTATTATTTTATCGATAAACTCTATGACCTGCAAACAGTTCTCCTTGTAAGTATTCCGTTATCTGCATGTTATATAGTATTGTTTTATTTTTCGGTATCATTTTTTAAATGGATTGTTGTTGGGAGGCAGAAACCTTCTGATATTCCGCTTCACAGCATAAAATATATACGGAAATGGTTTATTGATAGTCTGGTTGGTATGACCTTGCAGTTTTTCCGCTCGGTTTATGCTACCTTATATGCTCCGATGTGGTTAAGAACCATGGGGTCTAAGGTTGGTAAAAAAGCAGAAGTGTCAACTGTAAATCAGATTACTACCGATTTATTGGAAGTCGGGCGTGAGAGTTTTCTGGCTGATTCGGTGTCTATTGGTTCTCCAATAGTTTATAGGGGCGTCATGTATCTGAGGACTACCTCTATTGGTTCCCGTACTTTTATCGGAAATTCAGCAGTACTTGCACCGGGAGTATCCGTTGATGACGAATGTCTGATCGGAGTTCTCTCTACTGCTCCGCAGAATTCATCTCTGAAACAGAATCATAGAAATACTACCTGGCTGGGTTCACCTCCTATTTTCCTGCCCAAGCGTCAGGAAAGCCCGAGTTTTTCGTCTAAACTTACATTCAATCCGCCCTGGTATATGTATTTGCTGAGAGGCTCCATTGAAATTTTTAAGATTGCCATGCCTTATGCCATAGCTTCCTGTCTGATTACCCTGTTTTATGTTGCAGTTTATTACCTGAGAGAGGAGGAAGGCCCGTTGATGCTTCTGACATCATCTACGTTTATCTTTTTCCTGTTGAGTTTTTCAAGTATGTTTTTTGGCTTATTCTTTAAATGGGGATTGGTTGGCAGGTATAGGAAAAATAATAAGCCCTTGTGGAGTACATTCGTATGGCGCAATGAATTCATTAATTCCATTAACGAATGCCTGGTTTATCCCATGTTCGAAAACATGACCCTGGGCACACCTTTTGCTCCATGGTTCTTTAGGTTGATGGGGTCGAAGATTGGCAGGAACGTCTACATGGAAACAACCGAAATTACCGAGTTTGATCTGGTTGAGATAAAGGATAATACGGTGTTGAATTTTGGTACTACCGTTCAAACCCATCTTTTTGAGGACAGGGTAATGAAAATGTCCAAGGTGAAGATTGGAACGGATTGTACTATTGGTGCAATGTCGGTGGTACTTTATGATACCGAGATGGGCGACAAATCCTGCCTGAAAGGACTTTCACTTCTGATGAAGGGTGAATCATTCCCTGCAAACACAAAATGGGAGGGGTCGCCGTCAGTCAGGATTTAGGCTTTACTAGCTGATCAGAGACTGTTTTGGCAATGGAAAAAATTAAGCTTTTAACTGAAGATATTCATATCTGGCAGGCATTTATTGACGATAGGTTCAATGACCTGATGGATATGAATATTTTTTGTGAAGAAGAAAAGCTCAGGGCAGAATCGTTCAAGTTCGATATCGACAGGTATTATTATCTGGCAAGGCATACACTTTTAAGAAAAATCCTGGGCAAATACCTTGATCCGGAGGAGATTAAATTTAAATATAACGATCATAAAAAGCCGGTATTGCTTATTTCTCCTTCATCCCCGGATTTGAATTTTAACCTGTCTTTTTCGTCCGGTCATTTCATTCTGGCTATCTGCCGGGGAACTGAAATAGGCGTTGATATTGAAAGGGTCAAAGAGTTGGATAAACTTGACCAGGTAGCCCGGACAAATTTTACGGCACGGGAATACCATCAGCTTATGGAACTTCCCGAAGAGCTGAGAAAACAATATTTTTTCAAACTTTGGACCCGGAAAGAAGCTGTCATGAAAGGGAAAGGAGAGGGGTTTTATCTTTCACCCCTTGATTTTGAAATTTCTTTCAGGAAGATGGACGGCATTCAGCAGGTAATTATTCCTGGTGCCAAGCGTAAAGATAATACCTGGAAGGTGTCAGGCGTTCATACTTCAGAAAATTGCGAAGCAGCTGTTGCCACTCAAAAAACAAATTTCAAAATAAGTTATTTTGAATTTTTAATTTGATTTTTTACTATCTTTCCTAAAATTAAAAAACTAAATAAAAACTTAACATTATGGCAAAAGACAAAACTCCTTTGAAGGAAAAGCAGAATAAGAAAGAGCCTGAAAAATCCCTCAAAGAAAAAAGAGCAGCCAAAAAGGCCAAACGTGAAAGTAAAAGGGACTGATAACCTGATAAGTTGTTTTCCTTTTTTTTTATGAATTTTAGAACCCCTGGCAGTATAAATCCCGGGGTTTTTTTATTGATTTTTTATGATGTTTTTAATTCTTTTAACCTTCAAAATATATAATTTCTTTTCTTTTTATTTTAACATCTTTCACATTTTAAATCAAAAATATAAGCGGCATATTGAGGATTGATTTTGTTTATATTTCACAAAGGGGGGTGGGGATTTTTTTTGAAAATGTAGAGAATGTCAAAAAATCTTATTTACTTTGTGCCCTATTAAATAAAAGATTGTTTTTAAATATCATCCTAGTAATAAGCACGTTATGAGTAGTGAAGCAATAATTTTATTCTTTTTAGTCGGAGCTTTTCTGGTGGGAGTAGCTATACTTTTTTCCAGTTTTGTGCCTCCAACTTCTACAAATCCTGTAAAGAATGATCCTTATGAATGTGGAATTCCTACGCAGGGTGTTGCATGGTTGCAATTTAATATTGGTTACTACCTTTATGCCATATTGTTTTTGGTCTTCGATGTAGAAACAGTGTTTTTGTTTCCATGGGCTGTTGTCATGAAACAAGTCGGTGCGGTTGCATTTGTTGAAATTGTTATTTTCTTTTTGATATTAGGTTTAGGTTTGTTGTACGCATGGAAGAAAGGGGCTTTGAAATGGCTATAAAGACTAAAGAAAAAGTACTGGTTCCGTTTGATAGATTAGCAGAAGAAGTTCAGGAACAATCTGCTGGAAATGTTATCGTTACAAGTGTTGATGCTGTTCTGGATTGGGGAAGGGCAAATTCCTTATGGCCTTTGACTTTCGCAACAAGTTGTTGTGCTTTCGAAATGATGGCTGCCAGCGGCCCCCGTTATGATATTGCCCGTTTTGGCGCTGAGGTGTTCCGTGCTTCAGCCCGTCAGGCTGACCTGATCATTGTTTCCGGTACTATTGTCCGGAAAATGGCTCCGGTTCTGAAACGTTTGTACGACCAGATGGCTGAACCCAAATATGTAATTGCTATGGGCGGCTGCGCAATTTCCGGCGGACCATTTTTTTATAATTCCTATTCGGTGGTCAAAGGTGTTGATAATGTAATTCCTGTTGACGTGTACGTTCCCGGCTGTCCTCCCCGCCCGGAGGCCTTATTTCACGGGTTACTCACTCTTCAAAGAAAGATTAAGGCAGAATCTATTTCTCACCCGAGGGAAGAACTTAAAGGTTTTATTTAGTATTGAACGCAATTATATAAATTCCTCTCTTAGAGGGGAATAAATTATTTGTTTATTTTGACTTATTCAAATTTATGGAAAACAGTCAGTTAAAAGAAGAAATTTTAGCATTGGTCCCTGAAGCTGTTGTATCTGAAGGAAAACAGTTTCTTGAAGCCGTTGTTCCCGCCGAAAAATTGCATGAATTTGCTTTGCAGTTGAAAGATAAGGAAGAACTGGCTTTCGATTTTCTGGTTTGCCTGAGTGGAGTTGACTGGTCAGATCACATCAGCGTGGTGTATCACCTTGAGTCAATTAAGCACAAGCATGTGATGGTTTTGAAGGTGAATCTTGACAGGAATAATCCGGCCGTGGATACCGTTTGCGATATCTGGAGGACTGCTGAATATCATGAACGTGAAGTTTATGACCTGATCGGGGTACATTTTAATAATCATCCTGATTTGCGCCGTATTTTCCTTGATGATACCTGGAACGGCCATCCTTTGCTGAAGGATTATGTTGAAGATATCCACATGGTTGACAGAACCTAAGGGACTTATTCAGCAAAAATTAAACAATTCATTCAATAGAACAAGTGAACTATTTATAATATGTCAGAAGAAATAAAAAAAGCTGTTCCTGAGGTAGAGGAAGAATATTTTGTTAATATGGGGCCTCAGCATCCTTCTACTCATGGCGTATTGCGGTTGCTGGTTTCGCTTAAGGGGGAAACGGTAAAGAGTATCCTGCCTTATTGCGGTTATATTCACCGTGGCATTGAAAAAATGTGCGAGAAAGATACTTACCAGCAGATTATCCATTTGACAGACAGGATGGATTACCTTTCTGCTCACATGAATAATGAAGCCGTTTGCCTCTGTGTTGAAAATGCTTTAGGAGTTGAAGTTCCGGAAAGAGTAAAATATATCCGTACCATCATGGATGAGCTTACCCGTATTGCTTCGCATCAGGTCATGTTCGGATGTATGGGTAATGATATGGGCGCTACCACTCCATTCCTTTATTGTATGCGTGACCGTGAAAAGATCATGGATATTTTCGAGGAATCTACCGGAGGCCGTATGATCCAGAGTTACAATACGCCCGGTGGTTTTATGTATGATGTAAATCCTAATTTCCAGAAGCGTACTTCAGATTTCGTTAAGTATTTTAAACCGAAACTTAAGGAATATGATACTTTGCTTACTGGAAATGTTATTTTCCAGGAACGTACCAAAGGTCTGGGTTTATTATCAAAAGAAGATGCCATTAATTTCGGAGTGACCGGGCCAACAGGCCGTGCATCGGGCTTCGCCTGCGATGTACGTAAACGTCATCCTTATAGTGCTTACGACAAGGTTAACTTCAACGAGGTTATTTATCAAGAAGGCGATACCTTTCACCGTTATAATGCCAGAATTCAGGAAATGTGGGAGTCGCTTTCCATCATTGAACAGCTTATTGATAATATCCCTGAAGGTGATTTTACCGCCAAGATGAAGCCGGTGATTAAACTTCCGGAAGGCGAATATTTCCAAACTGTTGAAGCTGCAAGAGGTGAATTCGGGGTTTATATCATCAGTGATGGCAATAAATATCCTTACCGGGTTAAATTCCGTTCACCGAATTTATCCAATCTTTCAGTTTTGAATCATATTGCTAAGGGAAATAAAATTGCTGACCTGATGGCTATCATGTCATCTATTGATCTTGTTATTCCGGATATAGACCGCTAATTTATTATATAAACGAGGTATTTTTCATTATGATGCTATTGAACATATACGATTTTTCCACAATAACCCATTCTATTCATGAATGGCTGTTGCAGCATTTCAATGCAGGCTTGACTGATTTCTTTGAAATGGTACTTATAGGCCTGATCTTCCTGATTTTTTATGCTTTGCTTGGGCTTTTCCTGGTTTGGGCCGAAAGAAAAGTTTGTGCATTTATGCAGAACAGGCTTGGGCCAAACAGAGTTGGACCTTATGGAATATTTCAGACCATCGCCGATTTTGTTAAGTTGATGATGAAAGAAATTATTATTCCGAGAAGGGCTGATAAATTTCTGTATTACGTGGCTCCGTTTTTTGTAATCATCACTACATTTCTGGCAATAGGTACAATTCCTTTTGGCAAAGGTTTACAGGCCATTGATTTTGATATCGGTGTGATTTATATTATTGCTGTTTCTTCATTAAGTGTCATCGGCGTTTTGTTGGCCGGCTGGTCAAGTAACAACAAATATTCATTGATCGGTGCTATCCGGAGCGGTGCCCAGATTGTAAGTTACGAACTTTCCGTAGGGATGTCGTTGCTGACTGTTGTAATTCTGGCAGGGACGCTTCAGTTTTCCGGGATTGTCCAGGGACAGGCTGACGGCTGGTTCATTTTTAAAGGACATATTCCTGCTGTTATAGCTTTTCTGATCTTCTTGGTTGCCAGTACGGCTGAAACCAACCGTGGCCCTTTTGATTTGGCTGAGGCAGAATCGGAACTTACAGCCGGTTATCACACTGAATATTCCGGTATCATGTTCGCCTTCTTTTATCTGGCTGAATACATCAACATGTTTATCGTTTCCGCCATTGCTGCCACCGTGTTCTGGGGAGGATGGATGCCTTTACACATAGGATGCCTGGCAGGTTTTAACCACATTATGGATTTTATTCCTCCTGTGATTTGGTTCTTTGGTAAAACATCGGTTATTATGTTCATTATCATGTGGTTTAAATGGACATTTCCCCGTTTGCGTATCGACCAGCTCCTTACTCTTGAATGGAAATACTTATTGCCCATTAATCTGGTAAATATTTTGATTATGGCTTTGGTGGTATTGAAAGGCTGGCATTTTTAATTGAATTAAAAGGATATTCGAAATATGAACAGTATAAAAAAATATTTTGTTGATTTATTTAAAGGGGTGATATCCCTGGTAAAAGGGATGTCGGTAACAGGTCATTATTTTGTTCATCCGGGTGAAATCATTACTGAGCAATATCCCAATAACCGGAACACATTGAAAATGTTCGACCGTTTTAAAGGTGAGGTGATCATGGTTCACAATGAAAATAATGAACATCACTGTACGGGTTGTGGTATTTGTGCTATGAATTGTCCAAACGGTTCAATAGAAGTGATTTCAAAAACTATTGAGGTGGATGGCAAAAAGAAGAAGGTTATAGACAAGCATATCTATCATCATGGAATGTGTACGTTCTGCGGTTTGTGTATTAAAACATGCCCGCAACATGCTTTGGCATTTGCACCGACTTTTGAAAATTCGGTTTATGACCGTTCCAGATTAAATAAAATTCTTAACCATCCGGGTTCATCCCTGATTAAAGAAAAAGAAGCCTGATTA
>JAUZOH010000020.1 GCA_030706565.1 Bacteroidota bacterium
ATTTAATAAGTCCGGTTAGAGACTTTCAGCTTCTCTTTTTTTCGTAATTTTTTTAGAAATCATAATTCCTACTTCATAAAGCATGATTAAGGGCAATGCTACGATGACCTGGCTAAAAGCGTCCGGTGGAGTAATTACTGCGGCCAGGATTAGAATAAGAACAATAGCATGCCTTCTATATTTAATCAAAAATTTGGGTGAAAGTATACCTATACTGCTCAGGAAAAAGATAAGAACAGGTATCTCAAAGATAATACCACAACCGAGGGTTGTGGTGGTTACCATGGATATGTAAGATCCAAGGTTGATTTGATTCATAACTGAATTACTGACCTGATAATCACCAAAAAAAGATATGCTCATGGGTACAATGATGTAATACCCAAAAAGTATCCCTAACAGAAAAAGAAAGGTGATATAAAAAATTGCCCCCCTGGCTTTTTTGAGCTCTTTTTCGTAAAGTGCAGGTTTAATAAACTTCCAGAATTCATAAAAAATATAAGGAAAAGCAATAATAAAACCTGCAATAAAAGAAACCATCAGATGTGTATTGAATTGCCCTGAAATATCCAGGTTGATCAGCTGGAATGGTTTTGATTTAATGCACAAATGGGGGAGATTTAATTCCGTTCCCAATAAACAAAGCATTCTGTTGGTGAAAAAAGCAGGATTTTTCGGGGCAAGCAGAATTTTATCAAAGATGATGTTTTTATATATAAAAGCAAGTACGGCAAATATCATGACTGCAGCAAGAGAACGGACAAGGCACCATCTAAGTTCTTCAAGGTGATCCAGAAAAGACATCTCTTTTGGGGGACGGTTATTTATCATTTTTGAAAAAGTTTGGTTGTTTCTACGGCAATTGCCGCAAAAATTTCTGCAAATTTATTATTTTTTCAGTAATCCCCATTTTTCATGTATGATTCAATACTGTAATGCAACTTTTTTCTTTTTTTTCAGTATAAATGCTATTATCTAACTCACAGGGAATGATGAATTTTATTAAGATAGTCACAATTTTAGTTTGATTTTTCCCGTTTTTTTCATAAATTTCTTATACGTGATTTAAACTGAATACATAAAAAATCACCTTTTTTTATAGAACTATATTATATACTTTTGTCCTAATTGTAGTATATTTATTTGATATTTAATCTAATTGTATATAACAAAATAAATTCAAAATCGAAAAAAAATCTATATAAAGTAAAGGAGTTTTTAAGTGTAAATGGGTACGAGTGCTGAAATATCGTTGAATGAGTATTTAAAGAAGTTTTTTGGCTTTGATAATTTTAAAGGTAATCAAGAAGTTATTATACGGAATGTTTTAGCAGGGAATGATACATTTGTCCTGATGCCGACGGGTGGAGGAAAATCTTTGTGTTATCAATTACCTGCTTTAATCGAAGATGGAACCGCAATTATAATTTCTCCTTTAATTGCCCTGATGAAAAATCAGGTGGATGCAATGCGAAGTTTTAGCGAAGAGGAAGGAATAGCGCATTTTTTAAATTCTTCGCTGACCAAGGTGGCTATTGCAAAAGTTAAAGAAGATGTATTGGAGGGGAAAACGAAATTGCTCTATGTTGCCCCTGAATCTTTGACTAAAGAAGAGAATATCGAGTTTTTCCGTAAAATAAAGATTTCCTTTTATGCTATTGATGAAGCCCATTGTATTTCTGAATGGGGGCACGATTTCAGGCCTGAATACAGGAAAATCCGTCCACTTATCAATGAAATAGGTGTCAGACCTATCATTGCGTTAACGGCAACGGCTACTCCTAAAGTTCAACATGATATTCAAAAAAACCTCAACATGTTGAACGCCAATGTGTTTAAATCGTCTTTCAACCGCTCCAATTTATATTATGAAGTCAGGCCTAAGGTTAATGCAAGCAAAGAAATTATTAAGTTTATCAAAACTAATCCTGGTAAATCAGGAATTATTTATTGCTTAAGCCGGAAGAAGGTTGAAGAACTGGCTGAGATTTTGAATGTTAATGGAATCAAAGCTTTGCCTTATCATGCAGGAATGGATTCTGCCACCCGTTCCTCCAATCAGGATAAGTTTCTAATGGAAGAAGTGGATGTTATTGTGGCTACTATTGCTTTTGGGATGGGCATTGACAAACCTGACGTACGGTTTGTCATCCATTATGATATTCCCAAGAGCCTTGAAGGTTATTATCAGGAAACTGGCCGGGCTGGAAGAGATGGAGGTGAAGGACGTTGTATAACTTTCTATAGCTATAAGGACATTCAAAAGCTTGAAAAGTTTATGCAGGGAAAACCTGTAGCAGAACAGGAAATAGGAAAACAATTATTGTTGGAGACAACGGCTTATGCGGAGTCGGCCGTGTGCCGCCGTAAATTGCTCCTGAATTATTTCGGAGAGGATTATCTGGAAGATAATTGTGATAATTGCGATAATTGCTTGCACCCCAAGGAGAGTTTTGAAGGGAAAGATTATATCATTCAGGTTTTACAAGCTGTTCAGGCCGTAAATGAAAAATTCAAGGCTCAGCATGTAGCCAATGTGCTGGCGGGCAACGTCGACAGTGCAATTAAAGCATACAAACATAATAAGCTTCCTGTTTTTGGCACAGGGAGCGATCATGATACTAAATTCTGGAATGCTGTGATTCGTCAGGCACTTATCAACCATTTCCTTCAGAAAGATATCGAAAATTACGGCTTGTTGAGGGTTGATGAAGCTGGTCTGGAATTCCTTAGACATCCTTATTCCATTATGTTGGTTCAAAATCACGACTATGAAGAAGAACAGGAGGAAGAGGCAATGGGGGGCTCCGGTGAAACCAAATCCGGCGCTGTGGATACCGAATTGTTCAATATTCTTAAAGATTTAAGGAAAAAGATAGCCAAACAGAAAAATCTACCTCCTTTTATTATTTTCCAGGACCCTTCCCTTGAAGACATGGCCATCCAATATCCTGTAAGTATGGATGAATTGCAGAACATTATCGGGGTTGGTGCTGGTAAAGCCCAGAAATACGGTAAAGAATTCATCGACTTGATCAAAAAATATGTGGAAGAAAAAGAAATTATCCGTCCACAGGATATGGTCGTTAAATCGGTGGTGAACAAAAGTGGCCTGAAGGTATTTATTATTCAAAGTATTGACAGAAAGATTTCTTTGGATGACATTTGTGAAGCAAAAAACCTGGATATGAAAGATCTGTTGAAAGAGATAGAAGCAATTGTCAATTCAGGGACCAAAATAAATCTCGACTATTATATCAATGATGTGATGGACGAAGAGCATCAGAGTGAAGTGTTCGATTACTTCAAGGAAGAGGCAGAAACCGAATCTGTTGAGGATGCCTTAAAAGAACTGGGTGAAGACGAGTATACCGAGGAAGATATTCGTTTGATGAGAATCAAATTTATATCCGAACTTGGGAATTAACGCCCTGGAAGAGGGCGTTTCCCGGTTTTATACCCCTGTATTATTCACCCCTTTGGTATCAAGGGTGTCTCTTAGTCCGTTACCTACAAGCGTAAAGGCCAGTACCATGATCATGATTGCCAGGCCTGGAATGATTGCCAGGTAAGCAGAATCTACAATGATGTACCCATAATGGTCTTTGATGATGTTGCCCCACGACGACACCGGAGGTTGAATGCCTATACCCAGAAAACTAAGTCCTGCCTCAATCAAAATGGCTGAGGCAAAATTGCCCGCTGAAATGACAATGACCGGATCAAAAACATTAGGGATAATGTGTTTAAGGATGATCCTTTTATTGCTGTACCCCAGGGCTCGGGCTGCTTCAACATATTCTTTTTCGCGTATTCCAAGAACCTGGCCCCTGACCACCCGGGCTACTTCCACCCACATGGTTAGCCCTACCGCAATAAATATTTGCCAGAAACCTTTACCCAAAACCAGGGTAATTGCAATAACCATCAATAAGGTGGGAATGGACCATACCACATTGATTAACCACATGATGATGTTATCTACCCAGCCCTTAAAATATCCTGCAAGGGCTCCCAATCCTATTCCTATGATCAGGGAAATGAGTACAGAAATAAATCCTACCGAAAGGGAAATTCTTGTACCGATAAGCAAACGGCTTAAAAGGTCTCTGCCAAATCTGTCGGTGCCCAGGTAAAAAGTTTTGCTAACAATATTTTCTTTTTGGATTCTTTCCTGTAAATTTTTAATTGTTTCTACATGCTGCTTGTTATCTAAATCTTTAAATATAAGGCGTCCATGCTGATCATTGATAACCGGCACATTATATGCCAGGGGATATAGTACATCGGCTAGGCTGTAATTCTCCCTGAAGGTTTCATTTTTTAATTCGGAATATCTTTCAACTTCAATCTGGTCATTTTTAAAGCGATATGAATTAATCGGAACCGGTATAAAAAGATTCTCCTGGCCGGTAAACATTTTTGAAAAGAAATTCCCGGGTTCAATTTTTTTGTTTTTTCTGACCATCAGCATTTTCACCCTGAATCCGGGTTTCTTGGTAGATATTTCCAGAATTTGTTCATTGCAATCCGGGCTATGGTCTGGAGTAATCCAATATCCTAAAATTGAAATCAGTACCGCCAAACCAATAATCATCAAGCCGCATAATGCCAGTTTGTTGGTTCTGAATTTCTGCCAGGATATTTTCTGAGAATTGTACTGAGGTATATTTTGCTTCCTTTTAAAGAAATTTTTTAGGGTACGGATTGACATGATCATTTTAAGTTAATTTTCTGTTCTTCCACTCATATTTTCCTATTACAGCCGTAAGGCATGTATACGCGATGTACCATGGGTAAATGAAAGCCGAGGGGATGAACCACAATAAGGCCATTTTTGTTTGCCAAAATGTTTTAGTACGGTGCAAAAGAAAGAAATCACTCAAACATTTTAATACAAAATAGAAGAAAAAAACAGAAAAATATTTAATGGAAAAAAATCCGGAAATGAATAGGGCAACCAGAAAGATATTTGTTGTGGCAACAATCAATGCTGTGGCAATTGTGTCAAAATCCTTGTAATATTGGCTTTTGGAAGCCCATCGTTTGCGCTGATTCAGGAAAGAGCGCAGGTTAGGACAAGCTTCTGTATAAACCAGGGCATCGGTAGATTTCAGATACCTGATGTTTTGTGCCTGATTTTTTTTTAGCTGGTGTAAAAAAAACATGTCATCCCCCGAAGCCGAAGCCACAGAAAAATTATTGTTTTCAAAATAAGCCGTTTTTTCAAAGGCAAGATTTGATCCGTTGCACATGATGGGATGCGAAAGCCCGGCTGAGCCCGCTGTTGAAGCCTGAAGGCTGGTAAATTCAATGGATTGCAGAAATTGAAAGCAGTTTTTGGGGGATAATAACCTGACCGGGGCAATAATCATTTTTGGCCGGTAAATTTCATAAAAAGAGACTATTGTTGACAGCCATTTTTCCCCTGTAGTGCAATCTGCATCTGTAGTAACAATAAGGTTCCCTTTTGCCTCAACGATTCCTTTATAAAGTGCTGATTTTTTCCCTGATCCTTTTTCCAGTTTAAGCAAACGGATATTATTATATCCTGCCATCAGCTGCTGCAATTCTGTGAAGCTGTTATCTTCGGAATGATCGTCAACAAGGATGATTTCATAGTGCTCGGCAGGATAATCCTGATTTGTCAAACTGTTGAGCAATGCGGCCAAATGAGCAGATTCATTTCTGAACGGGACTACAATGGTTACGAAAGTATTGAATTTTCGAGAGGCAACCGTGGAAAAAAACTGCAAATTTACCCAGCCTTTGGCAAAAGCAAGAATGATAAAGCTGTATAGAGAAATTATCAAAATACCAATCACAATAACCGTGATCATAAGGCTATTTGTCCAGATATTTTGCAATGGTGTTAAGTAATTTATCAAAATTTATAGGCTTGGACACGAAATCGTCGCAACCGGCATTGTAACATTTCCACCTGTCCTCTTCCATGGCATTAGCTGTTTGAGCAATGATAGGCAGGTTAGGCCTGAATTTTTTAATTTCCCTGGTTGCTTCATAACCATCAATTCCAGGAAGTTGGATATCCATTAGTACCAGCTCGATTTTATCATTGTTTTTGCAGGTTTCGACAGCCATCATGCCATCTGTAGCCCTGATAATCTGAATTTGTGTCCTTCTTAAGATGCCCTGTAATAACTTAAACCCAATGAGATCATCTTCAGTAATTAATATCAGGTGATTACTCCAATCAATTGTATTGGCTGATTTTGCGATATCTGGTTTTGTCTCTTTTATATCTCCCATGTTCGTTATTCTTGGTATGCTAAATGTGAATTCAGAGCCTTCATGTACAAGTGAAGAACTAAACATTTTCCCATTCATCAGGTTAACCAGGCCCTGAGCTATTGGAAGCCCCAACCCTGATCCTCCATATCTCCGGGTAAGTGAATTGTCCTCCTGCGTAAAAGCTTTGAATAATTTTATTTTCATTTCTTCGGGGAAACCTATGCCGCTATCTTTTACATAGAATGAAATATAATCATCCCGGGTCAAAGAATAACCAAATTTAATTTCTCCCCTTTCAGTGAACTTTACAGAATTATCAAGCAAATTTTTCAGGATTTGCTTTAGACGCAGACGGTCGGTAAAAATTGACAATTGCCTGTCTGCGGATTCAACATTTAAACTCAGCACTATTTCTTTGCCTTTGTTCTGAATGATATTTTGATAATATTCAAATAATTCCTGCATTAAGGGCAGAACAGTAAAGTTTTCGGGCAGTAATTTTAATTGTTTGCTTTCTAATTTTGAGAGGTCGATCAGGTTGTCAACCAAAGAAACAAGCGAATTGCCGCAATTATCAATAATTTTAATATACTCTTCCCTTAAATCAGGGGTTGTATCTGGAGCATCTATTAATTGGGCCATTCCCAATATGCCATTCATAGGTGTTCTGATTTCATGAGACATATTGGCCAGGAACGCTGATTTTAATTTATCAGAATCTTCGGCTTCTTCTTTAGCTTTTATCAGTTCGTTTTCGATATATTTTCTGTGAACGGCCACGGATGCTTCATAAATGAACGTTTCAATGATTCTGTTATTTATAAACTCGTCGCCATTAAAAGTAAGCAGACTTGCAGTTCCAAACAGTTTTCCCTCTTGCATCAATGCGATGCCTAAGACCTTTCTAATATTTAGAATTTTTTCAATTCTCCTGCAAATCCTCCCTGGAAATTGTTGGTCACATAATTGATACAGCCCGTTATCAAACTGTTTAAGATGTGTGTAGGTACATAATTCTCTTTTATATTTATCCGATATCGAAAGCTCAAGGCCGTCAAGTGAATGTTTTAGTATTTTTTCTAATTTATTTGAAATAGCAGGACTCAAAGGAGAAAGGTATTTTATTTTGAACTTGTCATCTGTCTCTTCATATTTGGAGATAATGACAAATGAACTGTTGCCCAATTCATTTAGTTTCTGCCCTATATATTCAAACAGATTGTCATTGGGAATACTGAGAAAATCCAATGCAGTATTCGATAAAAAGAATAAATTATCGGCATACTTTTGTTCGTTTTGTTCAGCAATTTTTTGCTTTGTAATATCCGTGATAACCCCTCTGAAACCGATGATTTCCTTGTCGCAATAGATATGATTGATATACAGAAGAATACTGAATATTTTTCCCGAGTGGCTGATTGCCCTATATTCAACTCCTTTTATTTCAAAACCTTCAAGGGCTTTTTTCAAATCGTAGTCCAGCCTTTCCCTGTCTCCCTGGTAAATAAGCCGGGAAAGATTTAAAGATTTAATTTCCGTTTCACTGTATTCAAATATTTTTAAACCTTGTAAGTTGAAGAATGTCAGCAGCCCCTCTTTGTTACATTCAAAAATGGTTTCAGGCATTAAAGTGATCAGATTCTTATACCTATCTTCACTTTTTTTAAGTCTTTCTTCTGATAATTTTTTGTCGGTGATGTCAACAGCAATGCCACAGGTACCGATGATTTCTCTTTGATGGTTGTACAAAGGATTTTTAATGCTTTGGAACCACCTGAATTCATTGTTGATCAGGGTGAATTCTTCTGTGATGACCTGTTTTGCGGAACGAATAACTTCATTGTCAACAGCGACATACCTGTCGGCCAAATCAGAAGTGTGCAAATCATAATTTGTTTTTCCTATTATATAATCTGGTGAAGATTGGTTGAAATCAGCAAAATATTTATTTGCAAACAGGAATTTCCCCTGAAGGTCTTTAACCCAGGTCATAAATGGAAGGTTGACAAGAAGGGAGTCTTCATTGTTTTGAGGCTGCAACAATAGGGATTCAGCTTCTTTCAGATTGGTAATGTCGCGCCCTGTACCGATAAATCCAAGAAAATTATCATTTTTATCATATACTGCCTTATCAGACCAGCCTATCCATCTCCATCCTTTTTTTGTCTGGGCTCTTTGTTCAACATAACAGGAAAAAGGAGGTACATGAAGTTTTTTTATTGTTTCTTCGCTGCGTTTAAGATCTTCTTCGTGAATGTATGGATTTAATTTCCTCCCTAAAAGGTCGTGTTCTTTTTTCCCGAATAATTCGCAAAGAGAAGGGCTGGCAAATTCAAGCTCCCCGTTTTTGTTGGTCTTAATTATAAAATCAGTTTGATTTTCAGCTATGAGCTGATATTTTTCTTCACTTTCCTTGAGCTCACTGAAAAGTGAGACCCTCTGGCTGATATCTCTGGCAAAACCTGTAGTTCCGATTACTTCGCCGTTTTCATTCTGTATGGGAGAAATAAAGGTATCAAACCACCTGGGATCTGCAATTGATCCGGAAAAGGATTCAATCACAACTTTCTGCCGCTTTGTTTCTATAGCTTCCTGATCGTACTGTATAAGCTTTTTTGCCAGCTCTGACGGCCAAATTTCTTCATCGTTTTTTCCTACTAAATTGACAAGGTCTAAATTGCAAAAATATAAAAATGAGTTATTTGCAACGATATATTTACCCGCTTTGTTTTTAATCCAAAGCATGAAAGGAATGTTATTGATAACTTCAAGATGAGGGAAGCGGGAGCAGCATTGGCTAAATTCATTTGACGGGCTTAGGTTTTTGTTCACTACAATATATTGGAGATGATCCCCGGCAGATTGAGCAGAACAAAAATGAATTTCGGTATCAAGAATTGTGGAATCCTTTTTGATAAATCTGACAAATTTATCAGGACAATCTGAATTAAGGTTTATACTTGATTCTACATGTTTATCGAGGAGTTCCTGCCAGTTTTTCCCAATTAATTCATTTGTTGAATAGCCAAGCAGGTTTGCGAAATTTATATTGGCATCGGTAATTTTTTCTTGTTCTATAACGAAAACAGCTGAATTCTTCAGGTGTATGATTTTTTTCAGTAGGTCATTTACGGTATTTCCCGGCTTAGAAATGAATTCGATTTTTTTTTCCAGAAATTCTATTCTGGAAAGCAGCTTTTTATTAACATCTTGTAGTTCTTTATATTTTGAATCCATTTCTTTTAATTGCCGAAATAACTTCAATAAAGTATGATTTCAGAAAAACTTTTTAAATATATAAAATTATTAAAAAGCCTGAAACCATTAAAAAAAAATACTTTTATTTTAATGGTTTATGACTAATTCCGGTAAAATATGGACAGTTTAGTTAAAAAAAGTGACAAAGAATGTCGATTCGGATGAGTTTATGATTTCAGGACCGCTGGGGAAATTTACTTTTTCCTTTTGTTCAATTCATCTCTGATCAGTGAAGCGCGTTCATAATTTTCCTGTTTTACTGATTCATCCAATAATTCTTTAAGTTCCTGGGTATCTAGGTCAACAAATTCATTGGCTTCACTGGAATCGGAATTTGAGGAACCGACGGATGCTCCTTTTGACTCTTCATTTTCTTTGGATTCCTTTTCAAAGTCCAGGATGATTCCTGCTTTTGAAATAATTTCTTCGGTGGTATAAATAGGGCATTTAAAGCGCAATGCAAGGGCAATCGCATCACTGGTACGGGCATCTACACTGAGTTTAACCTGCGGACTTTCACAAATAAGTTTTGAATAAAATACTCCTTCTTCCAGTTTATAAATATTTACCTCAGTAAGATTTATTTTAAAGGCTTTGGCAAAATTCAGGAACAGATCATGGGTAAGGGGCCGTGGAGGATTTAATCCTTCTAGTTGAATTGCTATAGCCTGAGCTTCGAACCCGCCTACAATGATAGGAATACGTCTTTCCCCATTTTCTTCAGATAAAACCAAAGCATAAGCTCCCGATTGAGTCTGACTGTATGATATTCCTAAAACATTTAATTTAACTTTATTCATAACCTTTATAATAACAATGAGATAATGAAGTCCCCACTCAATAAACTATACAAATATAGTGAATATTACTAGATTTGTATTATATTTGTTCTGATTTGGCATGATAGGCCTGCAATTTTTACTCAGGATTAAAAAAAGTTGAATTTGTAACATTCTAATTTTATCCGTGAAAACAGGGATTAATCCTTACTTAAAATTAGACTGTAATTTTAAATTAAAAAAATATTCTGATTAAATCTTTGCTTATCAATTAATCTTTTCTATTTTTGCAGTCCCAAGTTTAAAATTTGAAAAACTTTACCAATGTACGCAATAGTAGATATAGCAGGACAACAATTTAAAGTTGAGAAAAACAATAAAATATTTGTCCACAGATTAGAAGCAGCTGAAGGAGCTGAGATAGATTTCAATCAGGTTCTTTTAATTGAAGACGATGATGAAAAGATAGAGGTAGGGACACCAGTAGTGGACGGAGCACGTGTGGTGGCCAAAGTTTTAGCTCATGCCAAAGGAGATAAGGTTCTGGTTTTTAAGAAAATCAGAAGGAAAGGTTTTAAAAAACTCAACGGTCACCGTCAATATTTTACACAGCTTCTTATTGAAGATATTCTTCAAAATGGTGCTGAACACGTAAAAGCTGAGGCAGAACCTAAAGCTGAAGAAGTAAAGGCTAAACCTGAGGTTGAGGAAGCTGCTGTTAAAGTTAAAAAGCCTGCAGCTAAAAAAACAACGGCAAAGAAGGCTACTAAAAAAGAAGAGTAAAAAGCAATAAAGCATTAAAATATATTAGAAATGGCACACAAAAAAGGAGCAGGAAGTTCTCGAAACGGTCGGGAGTCAGAAAGTAAACGACTTGGAATAAAATTATATGGAGGACAAATTGCCAAAGCCGGCAATATTTTAGTACGTCAGAGAGGTACTGTTCACTGTCCTGGTTTAAATGTTGGAATGGGTAAAGATCATACTTTGTTTGCCCTGATCGATGGGAAAGTTGAATTTAAAAAGAAAAAAGAGGACAAATCATTTGTCTCTGTTCTTCCAATTGAAGAATAAGGTTTTATATCTAAATTTTGCAGATCTCCGAAATATTTGTCTACTTTAGACAAATAGGTTTGGAGATTTTTTATTTTATTTCCTGCTTAAATTAAACTTATCATGCTTACGTTAAAGGTCATTCAGGAAAATCCGGAAAAAGTAATTGAACGTTTGGCTGTTAAAAATTTCGATGCCAAAGAAACTGTTTATAAAATTCTGGATATCGATAAAGAACGTCGGGACTTGCAGAAAAACATGGATCAACAGCAAGCCGAGCTGAACGCTCTTTCAAAAGAAATTGGCAATTTATTCAAATCCGGCAAGAAGGAAGAAGCTGCTGCAGCTAAAGATAAGACTGCAGGTTTGAAGGATTCTGTTAAGGAATTAAGCCAAAAGTTGGATTCAAAGGAAAAAGAACTCAATGAACTTCTGGTTCTTTTACCCAATATGCCCAGTGAAGTTGTTCCTAAAGGCAAATCTGCAGCAGATAATGTTGTAGTTAAAAAAGGAGGTATTATTCCTGAATTGCCGGAAGATGCCTTGCCCCACTGGGATCTGGCAAAAAAATATGATATTATTGATTTTGAGTTGGGTAATAAGTTGACTGGAGCCGGCTTCCCCGTATATAAAGGGAAAGGTGCAAGGTTACAGCGTGCCTTGATTAATTTCTTCCTCGATGAAAACCAAAAGGACGGCTATCTTGAGATTGAACCGCCCATCATGGTCAACGAGGATTCGGCTTTTGGTACAGGACAATTGCCCGATAAGGAAGCACAGATGTATTATGTCGGATTGGATAATTATTATCTTATTCCTACTGCTGAGGTCCCGATTACAAATATTTACCGTGATGTAATTCTTAATTCTTCTGATTTCCCAATTAAAAATACTGCTTATACTCCGTGTTTCCGCAGAGAAGCCGGTTCTTATGGCAAGGATGTCAGAGGATTGAACCGTTTGCATCAGTTCGATAAGGTTGAAATTGTTCAGATTCAGCATCCAGACAAATCATACCAGGCACTTGATGAAATGGTAAAACATGTGGAAGGATTGGTTAAAAAGCTTGAACTGCCCTATCGTATTGTGAAATTGTGCGGGGGGGATATGAGTTTTACCTCTGCTTTGACTTTCGATTTTGAAGTAATGGCTACGGCCCAAAATAAATGGCTTGAAATCAGTTCTGTCTCAAACTTTGAAACTTTCCAGTCAAACCGTTTGAAACTGCGTTTCAAGGATGAGGCAAATAAAAAGTCACAACTGGCCCATACCTTGAATGGAAGTTCTTTGGCTTTGCCCAGGGTTGTTGCCGCTTTACTTGAAAACAACCAGACCCCCCAGGGAATTAAGATCCCGGAAGTACTTGTTAAATATACCGGTTTCGACATGATTGATTAGGCCTGTTGATCAATAGGATATTAAACAAACCCATGAGCGTTTTTTTCTCATGGGTTTATTTTTTCATTTTCTGTAATTTTTAAATAGTAATTGACGTTAATATAAAGGTCGAACCAAAGAGACAATTAATTGTTTAACTTTGAAATTGGTAAAGCGGATAATTTATGAAACTTCAAAATTTATCTTTTCTGGCAGTTATGTTTCTGATAATAAATTTGTTATCATGGAATTGCCGCAAGGACGAAACCTCAACTCCAACTCATGCCGATACTGTTGCCAGTAACCTGAAAGATGCCACGGAAGCTTTATATGGTTTGATGAATACCTGGTATTTATGGAATGACAGTATGCCGGTTGTAAGCGAAAATAAATATACCCATCCTGATTCTTTACTCGAAGCCATGCGCTATAAACCCAGGGATAAATGGAGTTATATTGCTTCAAAAGAGGAGACTGAGTCCTATTTCCAGGAAGGAGCATTTGCAGGATATGGTTTTAGTTATGGCTTGGATTCAAACGATTCTATAACTGTTGTTTTTGTTTATAAAAATTCTCCTTTATACAAGGCCGGGATCAGGCGTGGCTGGAAAATGCTTAAAATTAATGGTACAGCTGTAAATAAAAACTCCAGCATAAGCTCTTTGTTGGGAAGCAGTACTGCAGGCGTTCAGAATGAGATATTGTTTAAGAGCCCCGCCGGCAAGATTATTGATTCAACTTTTACCAAAGAGAATCTGACAATTAATACTGTCCTTTACAGGGATACTGTTGTTCAGGATGGGAAAGTGATAGGACATATTGTACTTGAAGGTTTTATTGTTCCGGGAGAGCAGGAAATTGATGAGGCATTCAGCTTTTTTAAACAGGCTGGAGTAAGCGATCTGGTCCTCGATTTGCGGTATAATACAGGAGGATTGGTGAATGTTGCCGATACTCTGGCCAGTTTAATCGGAGGTTCCAATACAGATGGTAAAACTTTTGTCAATTATTTTCATAATAAAAACAAACAGAAAGCAAACAGTTCGGAAGCTTTCTATAAAAATCTGAGCAATGCCCTGAATCTTAACCGGCTTGTTGTTCTTACTTCCGGTAGTACTGCTTCTGCAAGTGAAGCGGTAATAAATGGATTGAAGCCCTTTATCAAGGTTGTGTGTATCGGCGATAACACCTATGGAAAGCCAGTGGGAATGTATATTTTCACTTATAAGGATTATTCTTTTGTCCCGATATGTTTCAGGATAACCAATGCCAACGGGCAAGGTGACTATTATAGCGGATTAAAGGCCGATTCTTATGTTCTTGATAATATTGACAAAGATTTCAACGACAAAACCGAGGATTGTTTCAAACAGGCCTTGTATTATATAAAAACAGGCACTTTTGCAGCCACCAAGAAGGCCTACCGACAATCCATACCTTTCCCGGAAATGAAAGGTTTACGGGGAGAAATCGGGGCCTATTAACAGAAATATTTTGGGAACAGAAAGAATTATTTTAGGCATTGATCCCGGTACAACCGTTATGGGGTATGGCTTAATCAGGGTCATAAAAAAAGAACCGGAATTAATCACATTGGGGGTCTTACAATTAAACAAGTTGCATGATCCTTATGTCAAATTACAGAAAATATTTACCCGGACCTTACAGTTGATAGATGAATATCATCCCGGTGAACTGGCTATAGAATCGCCTTTTTACGGGAAAAATGTGCAATCCATGTTGAAGTTGGGGAGGGCACAGGGAGTGGCTATTTCGGCAGCTTTGTATCGCTCTTTGCCGGTACATGAGTATGCTCCCAGAAAGATAAAGCAGGCCATCACAGGACAGGGAAGTGCTTCCAAAGAACAGGTAGCTCTACTCATTGAAAAGATATTAAAGACCGGTGAACTGCATGAGATGCTTGATGCTACTGATGCAGTAGCAGTTGCAATGTGCCATTTTTATCAACGGGATATTCCCGGGTCAGGGCAGAGTTTCAACAGTTGGAAAGATTTTATCGCACAAAATCCCGGCCGGGTCAAATAAGAAATATATTAAATAAAAAAGCTCCTTTTCAGGAGCTTTCTTTATTTAAATTCTTTACTGATCTTTTCTGCGATCTCTTTAAATTCTTCATCCGAAAGTTTCAACTTGGGATTGGAAAAATTCATATCACTCATCTTATTGAGAGGAATAAGGTGAATGTGGGTATGAGGGACATCCAGTCCTACAACTGCAACCCCTATTCTCAGACAGGGGATAGCCTTTTCAAGAGCTTTTGCAACTCTTTTTGAAAAAATCATCAATCCGCTTAAAGATTCATCGTCAAGGTCGAACACATAGGGAACTTCCTTTTTGGGTATTACCAGAGTGTGCCCTTTTACCAGAGGATTAATATCCAGAAAGGCAAAATAATTTTCGTCTTCAGCAACCTTATGGGAAGGTATTTCCCCTTTTGCTATTTTTGAAAAGATACTTGCCATAATTCTATATTATTTTATTGAATTGCAATATCAAGGATTTCAAAAGATACTTTTCCGGAGGGTACCTGTACTTCCACTACCTCGCCTTTTTTCTTACCCAATAATGCTTTAGCAATTGGCGTATTGATCGATAATTTTCCACCTTTTAAATCGGCTTCACTTTCGGATACAATCGTATAATCCATAACTGCATTGTTGTTTTTGTTCTTAATCTTAATACGGTTAAGTAACTGGACTTTTGAAGAATCCATTTTGGATTTGTCGAGAACCCTCGAATTGGCAATGGTATCTTCCAACTTTGCGATCCTCATTTCGAGCATACCCTGAGCTTCCTTTGCCGCATCATATTCTGCGTTTTCCGACAGATCACCTTTATCCCTGGCTTCTGCCAATTGTTTTGAAATAGAAGGACGTTCAACTGTTGTGAGATGATTCAATTCGTTCTTTAATTTCTTATAGCCTTCTTCCGTAAGGTAAGAAACATTAGCCATAATATCAGCCTCCAAATTTATTTGTTATACATAAAATAAAAAAGAATTCCGGAATTTTCCAGAACCCTTTCTGATGTAAATATACAAAAATTTTATTCTTATTATCGGTTCTAAAATTGAGAAAGTTTTTCTTAAAAAATGCTAAAAAATATGTGTGATTTTATTTCAAAGATTATGATGGAAAACAAAATAACCCCGTATTTGTTCAATTAATATTTAGGGTTTAATATTTCGGAATAAATTACAGCCCTTTTTACGTCAAAATTTTCAATAAGTTGCTTATTTTCTTCTTCTTTTATTGCAGTTTCTTTTCCCTCTTCTTCTAAAATTTCTAAATAGTCCATTTTCCCGGGGAGTACCGTATTTTTTATATTTTCAATTTTTCTATCTTCCTGAGCAACGGTTTGTGTATTATTTTTAATTTCTTTTACAGTAGGTGCATTTGGTGCAGGAGCAGGGTCAGTTTTTTCAACTGGCAAGTCCAGTAAATGGGCTATCTGGTTATAGATATCGGCGTTTTTTCCAGAAGGGGAGGTCCCTAAAGGATTTTTGCGTACCGCCGCCTTATTCTTCCTCTGTTTGTCAGCCTGACTCAATATCGCAAGCAATACTGCAATTGCGATATATAATATAGAAGAACCTAATCCTGCCTGTATAATCATCTTTTTCTGCGTTTAGTAAAAAGTCGTTTCAGAAATGATTCGTGGCCCTGAATATGACTATTAAACCGATCAGCTTCTTTGCGCGAAGATTTCATCCTTCTTTGCACTTCTTTGCTTTGCATCTTATAACGCTTTTTTAAGGTTTTTTTTCTTTCTTTTTCAAAGGCCTTATCTTCTTTCCTTTTAATTTTGGCATTAATTTTTTCACTTTTTTTATCTATAGACGTTTCAGTTCCCCGCATTCCGGATTGCCCTTCAATCTGTGCAGAACAATTGAAATAAAAGGCAAAAATTAACGTTAAAAAAAGTAGAACGGTTTTTTTCACCTGAAATTGCATATCTTAAGGCTGAAATAATTTTATTATGTTGATACCAAAAATAAGAAATATTTCTATAGTTCTGGTATGTGTTTTTGCATTAATTCAATGTGTCAAAGATAACAACTATCTCCCTTATGCCAAGGTTGATGTTGATATTTCTTTATATCCCGGATTGTCAGGGATTGGAGCCAGTTGCAGTCTGATCATGCTCCCTACGACTGATTCTTACCGGGGTTTGAATGGACTTATTCTCTACAGGGAGTCCACGGATGTTTTTAAAGCTTATGAGATGACCTGCCCCTATGATACGGTTCTTTTGACTATCAACAATGTAAAACCTTATTACCTGGCTACCGATTGCAAGATGACTTGTACCGATTCGGCAGTTTGTCCAACCTGCCATTCTGTTTATTATTTAAGTTTGGGAGGCGCGAAAACAAAAGGGCCTTCGCGAAGAAATTTAAAGGAATATAATGTTTATGCAGATGGAAACTGGCTGCATATATCTAACTAAAAATGGGAAAGGGAGTGCCGAAACACTCCCTTTTAATCATTCTTAGTTCCCTTAGTATCTGTAAAATTCTGCCTTATATGGACCTTCAACAGGAACACCAATATAATTGGCTTGTTTTTCAGACAGTGTAGTTAATTTAACTCCGATTTTCTCGAGATGTAGCCGTGCAACTTCTTCATCCAGTTTCTTGGACAGGCGATAAACGCCGATTTTGTAATTGTTTTTCCAAAGATCCATTTGTGCCAGCGACTGATTGGTAAATGAGTTGCTCATTACAAAAGAAGGATGGCCGGTAGCACAACCCAGGTTTACAAGCCGGCCTTCAGCGAGCAGGAAAATGCAGTGTCCGTCAGGGAAAATATATTTATCGACCTGAGGTTTAATATTTACTTTTTTAATACCGGGATAATTTTCAAGTTTATCAACCTGTATTTCGTTATCGAAATGGCCAATGTTGCAAACAATTGCCTGGTCTTTCATTTTTTCCATGTGCTCGATGGTAATCACATCGCAGTTGCCTGTAGTGGTAACAAAAATATTGCCTTCTTTTACGGCTTCTTCCATGCTTGTTACCTGATAGCCGTCCATGGCAGCCTGAAGGGCACAGATTGGGTCTATCTCTGTAACCAGTACCCTGGCGCCATAAGAGCGCATGGAACTGGCACATCCTTTGCCTACATCGCCATGTCCAAGGACAACAACAACTTTTCCAGCAATCATCACATCAGTAGCCCGTTTAATACCATCAGCCAGTGATTCTCGGCAACCATAAAGGTTGTCGAATTTTGATTTTGTAACGGAATCATTAACATTGATGGCTGGAACCAACAGTTCGCCTTTCTCCATCATTTGGTAAAGACGGTGGACCCCGGTGGTCGTTTCCTCTGAAACGCCTTTCCATTCTGCAAGAGTACGGTGCCATTTCGTGGAATCTTCCTGAAGAGTCGAACGGAGCAGATCTAAAATGACAGATTCTTCTTTATTTCCGGGTGTTTTATCAAGTATTGAGGGGTCGTTTTCAGCTGCGAATCCCTTATGAATAAGAAGGGTAGCATCGCCTCCGTCGTCAACTATCAGATTGGGCCCTTTGCCGCCGGGGAATGAAAGGGCAAGCTTTGTGCATTGCCAGTATTCTTCCAGGGTTTCGCCTTTCCAGGCGAATACGGGTACTCCACTTTTGGCTATAGCTGCAGCTGCATGATCCTGGGTAGAGAAAATATTACAACTTGCCCAACGTACATCGGCACCCAGTTCCACCAGAGTCTCAATCAGAACAGCAGTCTGAATGGTCATGTGTAATGAACCTGAAATTCTTGCTCCCTGCAAAGGTTTGGAGGGCCCATATTTTTCCCGGATAGCCATTAAACCCGGCATTTCCTTTTCGGCTATATCTATTTCTTTTCTACCAAAATCGGCTAAATTGATATCCTTCACCTTATAAGGCAAGGTCTGAGTCAAAGTTTTTTCCATCTTTAAATTAAGATTTTATTTGCAAAAATAGTATAAATTCATGTCAGCAAAAACATTAGTGGTGCATCCTGAGGATTTTCAGGCATTCGGCCTTATCTTTTTCCAGCTGTTGCCTGAGCAGATCAATGCTGTCAAATTTTATTTCATTTCTGAGACGGGCTATAAACTGCAGGCTGACCTGCTGGTTATATAAGGTATCGGCATAATCAAAAATATTCACCTCTATGGAACGGCCGGCATGTGAATGGGAGACAGTAGGATTTTGTCCGATATTGAGCATACCGTTTAACCATTTATCGTCAATTTTCACCTTTACTGCATATACGCCATCGGTTGGAACAAGTTTATAATTTTCTTTTACCTCGATATTGGCAGTAGGGAAACCGATAGATCTGCCAATTCTCCTGCCTTCAATGACTTTCCCGGATAGAAAGTATTGATAACCCAGCATTTTGTTTGCATTGGCAATGTCTCCGTCCAGTAAAACCTGACGGATATGGGTAGAGCTTATTTTTTTATGATTCATCAATAAGCCTTCAAGTTTCTCAACTTCCAACTGACTATCCGAAACGCATCCCTTTATTTTTGCAGGATCTCCTTCCCGGTCACATCCAAAACGGTGATCAAACCCATAAACCAGATAATGTGCATTCATGGCTCCGAGTATATATTGCCTGATAAACTGGCAGGAGGTAAGTGAGGCGAATTCAGCTGTAAAAGGAAGTACAACCAAATGTTTGATGCCCAGTTGCTGAAGCAACATTTCTTTTTCTTCCGGCGTATTAAGAAGTTTGAGGTTTTGAACTTCCGGATTCAGCACAATCCGTGGATGTGGCCAGAGAGTAACAACCACCGCTTCTCCTCCAACCTCTTTTGCCCATGAAAGGGTGCGCTGAAGAATATGCCTGTGCCCGATATGTACTCCGTCAAATGTACCTACTGAAACTACCGGCTTTTCGACTGAAAAATTTTCTAAATTGTTATATACTGTCAAATCTTTTGCTGTGATTAAACTGCAAAAATAAAAAATATATGACTACACTGAGAAGGTCTGTTTAAAAAACATTTGAGTCAGGGGAAAATGTAAAGATTCCTCATTATGCCCGGAACGACGACAAGTTCGTAAATGTTTACGTTTAGAAGGGTTGGTTTGTGGCATTGCAGCAAATTACCCCCTCCAAAAATAAATAATTGTCCTCTTAACCGGTCAACAATGGTTAAAAAACAGGAATTGATCAAATCCTCTGAACTTAAATAAAAGTAAAAAAGGTTATGTTTCATAACCTTTTATTTGCAAATTAATTTGACCTCTAAGTTTTCTAGTTGACGCTTCTGCATATAGAATTGCCATTGACTTCCATAGGTATGTCTATACCTGTGGGCAACTGACCGGAGGGGAGTATATGAATTTTCCCGCTTAGTTTTGTCTCCGAGCTGTTTTCAATAATCCAACCGTCTTTTGCATTAACCTTAATGGTTGCAATAGAAGTACCATTCAGGTCGAATTTGGCTTTCATGGGCGCTCCGTTCACATTTTGGGCAGTGGTATCACTAGAAAAAGCGGAATTGCCGGCAATTGTATACTGAGCATCATTCCTGGCTTTTAAAGTATATGTGTTATTCCACTTTCCTGAAAAGGATGTTGATTTAAAATCCGAATTTTTATTCCATGTTTCATTTTCAGCAACTACTTTCCCCGGGTAAAAATTATAGGTCTGTTCAAGATTCGATTTCAGGGCATCATTGGTAAAACTTTGTTTGAGGGTAGAATTCAGGATATTATATTCCTGTGCAGTGGTATCCGCTGCACTCAGTACGGTGTTCAGAATTTCATCGGCACCTGAAATTTCAAGTACTTTGCCCGTTTTGCTTAATATGAGGTGAAAGGATTTCCCTATCAATTTGTTGCATGCCTGGGCTAACTTGTCATCTTTAAGTGGAATTTGGGAAGAGTTGTAAGACAGTTTCATACTGGGCATATTTATTTCATATTGTAATGATTCATAAGTAGCCGTGATGTTTGCATCATTTTGTTTATTTTTACTATTGACTTTATAGCGAATCACTCCTCCCATATTGGTCTTGATTACTATATTGTTTCCCATAAAATTTTGTGTTATGGTCACTTCTGATATGTTCTCGAGTTTATATGTTTTCCCGGCTTTAAGGTCCAGATTGATTTCTTTTCCCCCGGTAAAGCTGCATATCAATAAGCAGGAAAGCAGTAAAATCATATTCGTGGTAAACTTTTTCATTTTTTTCATCTGCTAAAATTAAATTGGTTATGAGAAGATAAATATAGCATTTTCAAACAGAAATGAAGAATGTGGTTCCCTTTTTGTTGAAATTGATTTCGTTAATTAAAACAGAATAAGTACTTTAAACGGAATAGTTCTATTTTTTTAATTCTAAATAGCAATGTCTGGGAAAAATATAAAGATTCCCGGCTCTGCCCGGAATGACAACAAGTTAGTAAATGTTTAGGTTTAGAGGGGTTGGTTTGCTGCATTGCCGCAAATCAATCCCTCTATAAATAATTGTCATCTTGAGCGTAATGAAATAAAACGAAGGGTCTTTAAGCTGTATTGAAATTTTAATCGGACAATAATAAATTATTTAAGTTTCGCAACTAAATATTTCCCTGAACGGAATAAAATTTAAAGTCAGTGATTTATTGTCCTTCAACCGCACTTTATCATGGGGCTAAAACAGGCCTGTAATCTATTAAAATTTTCCAGGATTTTTCATTCGCGAAGCGTAAAAA
>JAUZOH010000021.1 GCA_030706565.1 Bacteroidota bacterium
CGAATAGTCAGGGACAGATTCCTGAAATTGAAGCGCAGTTTCTTCGCGATGCTGGAAAGTGGAATCAGAAATATCAGAAGGTGGTTTATGCCGCCAGAGCTTCTCTGTGGGAGCATACCATGCCTTGGGGCGATGTTATAACCAAAGGTAAATCGATATTTCTATCTGTTTTTGATTGGCCACAGGATGGGAAATTATACCGGTCCAGCTTGAAAAAGAAGATTCTTTCAACTCGTTTGTTAAAAGGTGCAAAGGCTGAAAAATTATTAATCGAACAGAAACCAGGATGGACGATTTTCAATGTGCCCTTCCATCCTGTCGATACACCGGCTTCGGTCATTGATCTGACCCTCAAAAGTAATTCCGAACCTGCTGATGTTGATCCGACACTTAATTTGGCTCCCAATACAAGCCCCCGGCTTCTAGCCGTTTTTGCTGTTGTAAAAGGATCTGAATCCAAAGCAATCAGTTGGATGGAAATATTTGGTGAATGGAAGCATGTCACCCAAATCAGCAAGTGGACTGAAGGAAGTTTGGCGAACGGGGAGATCGCTGTTTTGCAGCCCGGTTATTATGAGCTCGATCTCTATTACAAAAGAAAAGGCAAGCTGGTTTGTAATATTTCGGCTGATGAAAGAATTGTAGTGCAAAATCAACAGGCCGCAACCAAGAAATATCAGAAGTATCCGATAGAAATTCCGGAATTTAAAAAAGCCGGAAAACACAACATTAAAGTGTCTCTTGTGGAGGGCGATCCGGAAACTTCCAGTCTTGAATCTATACTTATTGCTCCGATTAATATGACTAAAAAATTTCTAAAACCAGCTCAATGAACAAATCATTTTGTCAGATCATTTTTGCATGTTTGTTGCTTTTGACCATTTCAGTTAGTGCGCAAACGCCTTCAAAACCAACGAACGATCTTGAATCTCTTTTCCGGAATCCTCCCACTTCCGTAAAACCTTATGTTTGGTGGCACTGGATGGGTTCTAATTTCTCCAAATCAGGAATTACCAAGGATTTGGAAGCCATGAAGGCCGAAGGAATTGGTGGTGCAACCATCTTCAATCTAAGTTCCGCTGTTCAGGAGTCGCACGCACCAACGCTGAATAACCCCTGGCCGGAGCAAACCTATCGCAGTCCTGCTTATTGGGAGGCATTGCGCTTTGCAGCCGCCGAAGCCAATCGATTAGGTCTTGAAATTGGGCTGCACAATACTGTCGGATACTCAACCACCGGTGGTCCCTGGATTGACGAAGAGCGGAGTATGCAACGCTTAGTTTGGAGCGATACAATCATTTCAGGAGGAACAGAACTTAACCTCAAACTGATGGCTCCAAAGTTAATTGCCGACGAAGGCTGGGGAAAAACCGGAAGAAAAATTTCGTTTTATGAAGATGTGGTTGTTTTAGCCATTCCTGCTGAAAAAAAGGAGATTGCCGTTAATGAGGTGTTGAATCTGACTTCGCATTATGATCGGGAAAATGGACTGAACTGGAATGCCCCGGCCGGGAAATGGATTGTTTACCGAATATGCCATGCTTCCACCGGAAGGCCACCACATCCTATTCCCGACGATTTGCTGGGAAAAGTACTGGAAGCCGATAAAATGAGCGTGGAACAGAGCACTTGGCATTGGAAAAATGTGCTTGATCCGGTAAAAGAGCATCTGGGCGAATACCTGGGCAAATCGTTCACACACATGCTGATTGACAGTTACGAAGCTGGCGGCCAGAACTGGACAACAGGGTTTCGCGAAGAATTCATCAAGCGCAAAGGATATGATCCGATTCCCTGGCTGGCCTCGTTTAGCCTGACGGTTGGAAAAGAAAAAGATAGCAAAGACCGCCGTATTTTAGGCAGCGAAGAACAGACTGCCCGCTTTGACTGGGATTATCAGGATGTAATCAGTCAGCTATTTTTTGATAATGGATGGAAAATCGGAAAGCAAAAGTTGGCTGAAGCGAAACTGGATCTCCAAATGGAACCATACGGAGGCCCATTTAATACAGCGCAGTGTGTTGCACTAGCAGACCTGCCTATGGCCGAATTCTGGACTGCCGGAATTGGTGGGATTTCCCCGCAGGTGCCAGCAGCAGCAAGAGCAGCCGGCAAAACCTTGGTTGGTGCCGAAGCTTTTACAGGGCGGCCCGAGGTGAGCCAGTTTACCGAAGATCCGGCTTTTCTGAAGGCTACCGCTGACAAGGTTTTTTCGCAGGGCATCAACCGTATGATTTTGCATCATTGGGTACATCAGCCGTTTGATGATCGTTACCAGCCTGGTATGGGAATGGGTTGGTGGGGAACACATTTTGGACGTAACCAAACATGGTTTGAACCAGGAAAAGCATTCTTTACATACATGGCGCGCTGTCAGGCCTTGTTGCAATATGGCGAACAGGTATCCGATTATTTGTGCGTAGGAAAGCTGGATGGAAATTCCGATCTGATTTCGGTACCCGATTTTCTGGCAGAAGACATTCAGGTAAAAAATAACAAGGTTATACTACCAACAGGGCGCAGCTATGCTTTTGTGGTGTTTCCTGAAGCAGAAAAAATGTTGCCCGAAGTTGCTAAAAAGATAAAGTCCCTGGTTGCCGCAGGAGCTGTGATTGTTTCCGCAAAACCAGTTAGTTCTCCTAGTTTGAAGGATTTTCCGAAGTGCGACGATTTTGTAAAGCAGATTGCACAAAAGGTTTGGGGAAACAGACCATCCAATCAATATGGAAAGGGATATGTCTTTATCAAAATAGAAGACGCTTTAGCCAAGACCGGAATAACTCCTGATTATCAGGTTGAAAAAGCGCAGAATCCTGACGCTATAAAAATTGCTCACCGACATTCGGCTGATGCAGACGTTTATTTTGTTGCCAATCTTTCAGACAAATCGCAGCAGACCGAGGTTTCGTTTCGCTTGTCGTGTAAGCAACCTGAACTGTGGCAGGCCGAAGACGGAAGAATCTGCAATGCTCCGGTTTGGAACGAAAAAAATGGTCGCACATCTGTTTCTCTTTGCCTGAAAGGTATTCAATCAGTTTTTGTTGTCTTCAGAAAAAAGGCATCAAAAGCAGATCATCCGGTGTCTGTGTCTGTCAACGATCCGAATTCAGACTGGACAACAGATTGCAATTCCGAAGGAAATCCGGTACTGTTTTCATCAGGAACTGTTTCAGCTCAAATAGTTTATGCCTCTGGAAGGCAGAAGAAGGTGGATGTAAAAGCTATTGCTCCAAGAGAAATAAAAGGCCCGTGGAAAGTAGCCTTTGCTCCAAAACTTGATCAGCCTTTTGAACTTGATTTCCCGGAGCTGATCGATTTCAGTAAACACAGCAACAAAATGGTGAATTATTTTGCCGGGACAGCTACTTATCGTAAGACAATATCGATTGATTCAGCTTCGCTGAAAAGTAGGATATTACTTGATCTGGGAGAGATGAACGACATTGCCGAAATTCGCGTAAATGGGAAAAGTGCAGGAGTATTATGGTATCCTCCATACATCGTTGATGTTGCCCAATGGTTTGTCGCGGGCGAAAACAAACTGGAAATACTGGTCACCAACAATTGGGCTAACCGCCTGATTGGTGACGAACAGGAACCAGCCGATTTTGAATGGGGCAAAGATCGTGGAGAAAAAATGGGCAGAGCCATGCTGGCTTATCCCGACTGGTTTGTTAAAAACCAGCCCCGTCCATCGCAAGGTCGTAAAACCTTTTCAATCTGGTATTACTACAGGAAAGACAGTCCACTGAAACCTGCGGGGTTGGTGGGGCCGGTAAGGTTAGTAACAGAAACTGAAGTTAAATTGTAAATTTTGCTGGTTATGAAAAAGTTGGTTCTTTTAATTTTATTGGTTTTTGGATGTAAGATTGCTTTTGCCCAGGATACGTTCAATTCATTCGAACAGGCAAAACTTCATCCGTTAGCTTACGATCGTCCTGCTCCTGATTTTTTTGAAGGAGCTTTGCTCGGAAACGGAGCAATGGGGGTGGTGGTGACCACCCGCCCCGATGCCGTTGTTTTCTACTTTGGTCACAACAATGTTTGGGATATTCGGATTGCCGAAAACAACAAAGACAAAATCGGCACTTTTAATGAAGTTTTTAACCGGGTAAAAGCAATTCCTGATACATTAGAATTACTAACCGACAATCCCTGGTACAAAGAATACAGTAAAATGACTGCCGAAAATTATGGGAAACCTTATCCGCGACCTTTTCCCTGCGGTTCAGTTTTGTTGGGATTCGACCGTCGGAATGCGGAGTTAATCGGTCACCGACTCGATGTTTCCAACGGATTGTGTGAAGTATATTTGCTGACCAGGGATCAGAAGAAAATTACCTTGCAGGTATTTACTGATATGACCAGCGACCAGCTTTGGTTCAGATTGGTCGATTCAAAGGGTAATTCATGCGCGAATGTATTTGATCGCATTAAAGTCATGAGCGATCCATCGACGCCTATAGAATTTCCCAAAACACAGATCGAAGAAAATCTGGAGAAAGGGGTGATTGCCTTTCGTCAAACTTTGCCATACGCTGAACCTGAAAAATACGATGCAGTAAATGGCCATCCTAAAGACAAGGCCTTTCGTTTAATTACAGCTGTGAATTGCGCGCTGGAGAAAAAATCGAGAATCAACTGGGATGGTAACCAACAGAAAATGTCGCCTATGGAAGCCGGCATTGTGAAGCAAAATGGTTTTGTAGGCTGCATTTCGATTCGGGAAGGATTGAATAGTTCGGTGGAAAAGGATTTGCCAGCGGTTGCAACTCCGCGGCGTGAAGATTTGCTGGCTTCTCTCGATAAAGGACAACAAATCTGGAAGGAATACTGGAACAAATCAGGAGTAAAACTCGGAGATCAGTTTCTGGAACGAATGTGGTATCAAAACCTGTATTTCCTGAATTGTGCTACCAAAGACGGGGCAACCACTCCGGGCTTATTTGCCAACTGGAGTTACAACAACATAGGAACTGCCTGGCATGGCGATTACCACATGAATTACAATACCCAGCAACCTTTCTGGGTCACTTTTTCGAGTAATCATCTGGAAAAGAACTTACCCTATGTCAATCTTATCGAGAAATTAGTACCGGTGAGTAAAAGTTGGGCAAAAAACTATTATGAATTGCCGGGCGCCTATTTTCCTCATAGCGCCTATCCGGTTGACATGACAATCAATGCTTATCCTGTGCCAACGTGGGGATGGGAAATTGCCGAGACTCCCTGGGCAGTGCAGGGATTATGGTGGCATTATTTATATTCAGGAGATGTGGAATTCCTTAAAAACCGTGCATTTGAACCAATGAAATTGGCTGTCGAGTTTCTTGTTGCTTATATGAAACGCCCCGAAGCCATTGGTCCGCAATGGAAAGATGATAAATTTCATATATTCCCAACTGTTCCTCCTGAATTGTACGGACTTCGTCCGGGTTTCAAATACAATTACGATTGCAATGTAGATTTGGCGCTGACCAAGTTTGTTTTCAATGCTTTTATCGAAGCCACCAAGGTTTTAAAGATCGAAAAATCAGAGCAGGTTTTGCTTGACAATGTAAAAATGATTTTGTCCCATTTCCCCGATTATCCCACTGCAATTTCGAAAGAGTATGGAAAGGTGCTGGTTTCGGTTCCTGAAGAACATGATCAGGTGGTTTACAATGTGCCAAATTCGCTGTTCTCCGTGTTCCCGGGCGAAGATCATGGATTACATTCCGACTCAGAAACCATGAAGCTATTGAAGAACACGTTCTATAATCAGCAAAACGAGGGAGGTAACGATCTGGTTTTTATTAATCTGCAGGCAGCCCGAATCGGTATGCTCGATTTGGAGCGGTTTAAGCGGCATGTTAATTATTCACTGCTGCCCAATGGAACTACTTCCGACCGGGTGATGCAGGTGCATGGCCGTTATAGCGACACTACTCCTTATGGCTATATGGATAAAATGGGCATCTGGGTCGAAAACTTCGCGTTGCCAGTCGTGGTCAACGAATGCTTGATGCAAAGCTATGATGGAACGATCCGACTTTTCCCAAACTGGCCGAGGGAAAAGGATGCTGAATTTCATGACCTGCGCGCTGCGGGGGCTTTTCTGGTTTCTGCTTCGCTGAAAAATGGAAAAGTTAACGAGATAAAAGTAACCAGTGAAGCTGGCGGCGTGCTGAAGATGATTCTGCCCTGGAAAACGGGAGGAAAATTGATCGTAGGAAAGCATCAGAAAATACTTACCTCGAATTTGCTGGAATTGCAGACTGAAAAAGGTGAAATAATCCTATTTAATCCACAATAAGCTATGAAAATAAACAATGGTTTTAAAATATTTCTATTTCTGATTGCGACAAGCCTTTCACTGACAGGTTTTACACAGTCTAGTGTGAATTACGTTGTTGAAAATGGCGCTATTGTTGGTAGAAATACCGGCCGTTACAACAATCGGCCCTTGTACATCAACAATTCCAACGCTTTTATTCTTGCCGGAGATCAACCCATTGCCCGGTTGGCGAAAGATCAGTATTTGTATGGAACGTTGATGCTGGCCATCGAACGAAACGGAAAAAACAAATGGTTGCAGCAATGCGATCAGATTACTTCCTTATACCATGCTGGACAAATGTGTTGGCTGATTACAGATGCAGCATTTCCTGGTCTAAAAATCAAACTCGAAGTTCTCCCGATGGCCCAAACAACAGGAATGGTAGTTTGTGCAAGCGCAGAAGGAGCAAAGCCTGGCGACAAGCTGATCTGGACGTTTGGAGGTGCCCAGTGGCGAAAGGATCAGAACCTGTCATGGAAACTGGATGTTTTGGGTCAACCCGAGCTACTCAACTGGGGATTTGTTCCTGAAGAATGCAAAAATAATCAGGTGAATATCAATGGTGAAGCTGGCTTCTTGAGTTTAAAAGATAATGAAACAGATAAAAGGCTATTCACAGTTGCAGTCAGTTGTAATTCATTGGCCAAAACAGGAGTATCTGATGCTTCAGATTGGAACGACTTTACTCTTTTTAATCAGTCAAAACCTAATCAATTGCCTATTATGAAAGGAACAGTTGTTCTTGAAAACGCGCAATCCAGCTATTGGGCTATCGAAGCTTTTAATCAGGATGTTCCACCCGATATTTCCCGGATTAATAATCCTGAAAAAGCTTTTCATGATGGAGTAAGTCGCATCGAAGAATTGCGCAGTCATATCAAATTAAATACTCCGGATTCATATTTGAATGCCATGGCGCAGGCATCAACAGTTGCCATTGACGGTGCGTGGCACGCACCAGTTTTTCATCATGGAGCCATGCAATGGAATGTACGCCTGCCCGGTTGGCGCACTATTTTTGGCGGAACCATGTTAGGTTGGCACGATCGGGTTAAGGCAGAAGCAAAGTTTTACATCGAAAGTCAGATCAAAGAATCGACGAAAACGAAACAGGAATCTGATACCTTGAAATTGTTTACCAAGGAGGGAAAAGGTTCTCGCTTTTATGGCGTTGGGTATATCAGCCGCGATCAGGATTTTTATAACATGCAGACACAGTTTTTCGATCAAATCATAGAAGAATGGCGTTGGACTGCCGATCCGGAACTGGAAAGCTTGTTACGGCAGGCACTTGAACTTCATCTGAAATGGCAGCAGGATTGCTTTGATCCTGACGGCGATGGCGTTTACGAGAGTTATTTGAATACCTGGCCTACTGATTCGCAGTGGTACAACGGGGGCGGAACCGCTGAAGAAACTTCATACGCCTATCGCGGGCATTTGGCAGCGCGCGACTTGGCTCGCAGGGCAAAAGATGTGGATGCTGAAAATTTTCACAACCAAATGATGGCAAAAATTAAAAAGGGATTTTTTGAGAAGCTTTGGATACCTGAACGAGGCTACTCCGGATCATATCGAGAGCAAGGCGGGTACGAACGCCTCCACACCGATCCGTGGTTATACAGTATTTTCCTTCCCATCGATTCCAAACTGACCAATGATTTACAATCCATTGAATCGACATATTACTCCGAATGGGCTTTGCAAAATGACAAAAATCCACTGGGAGGCCGCAAGGTATGGACATCGAACTGGATTCCGGGAATATGGTCGGTTCGCGAATTATGGCCGGGCGACAATTACCACCTGGCATTAAGCTATTTTCAGGCTGGATTACCCGATGATGGTTACGATATTTTGCGGGGTACTTATATGTGCAGCGGTTTTGGATCGGTAGTTCCCGGCAACCTGGGTGATCCTGCCGGTGGAATTGATTTTGGCGATTGCATGCACCCGTTTGTTCGTACCATTGTTCAGGGGCTGTTTGGGTTCAATCCCGATCTTCCGAATGGTATAGTGAATTTTAATCCTCAGTTCCCGTCCGATTGGAATCAGGCATCCATCGAAATCCCTGATGTCAAAATCAACTTTAATCAATCGGACAAACAAATCAAATACAATATCGAATTGATTCATCCTGTAAGGTTTATGGCAAATATTCCTTTTTCTTCGCTGAAAGTAAATTCGGTAACGGTAAATGGCAAGGCTGTAAAATGGACAGTGCTCCCATCAGCCGGAAGAAGTTTATTGCAACTCAATATTCTGAATACTGAAAAGGCTGAGATTGTGATCAATACTTCAGAAGAATTGGCCTTTCAAAAACCAATTTTTGTTGAAGGAAATATTGGCGAACCGATTCAATTGCCGGTGAAGGATGCTAAAGTTATGGAGGTTTATGATTCTCAGAAAGTACTTGAAAAATATACAGTTTCAAAAAATACCATTCAAGCCAAACTAGGAATGAATAAAGGTTCTCATACCGTGATTGCTAAAGTTTTGGTTGGTGAAAATCCTCAGTACCGTGTTTTTCGCTTAAAAATAAACGATCCGCAGGGTGATGCAGCCTATGCAGCAAAATTTCTGGATCAGGTTCCTGCCACTGTACAATGGAATCTAATCGATATCAGTAAATTTCTGAATGCCGATGTTCGCGAAATTTACAGGCAAAAATATTTGTCGCCGCGACCGAAAACGGTTTCGGCACGTATCGGGACCGACGGATATTCGGCCTGGACTTTTCCGCACTGGGGAGCCAAAGCGCCTGAAATTAATCTGGATAAAGTAGCAAACTACAAAGTCTCCGGCCAGATCGTTACACCACAAAAGGTCCCTTTTCGCTGGAATGATGACTCTAAAAACATTGCGTTTACCTCCCTGTGGGATAATTTTCCGCACGGGATAACGGTTCCGGTAAAACAAAAAGGTGATGCCATTTGGATGCTCATCGCCGGATCGACCAACATCATGCAATGCCAGATTACCAATGCAGTTATCCGCTTAAATTATGCCGATGGGAAAACCGATTCACTGGAATTGGTTCCGCCTGTAAACTATTGGAGCTTGAGCACGATTTACTCGCATCCGCAGTCACCAGGTTCATCGCTAAGGAATTATTACTTTGCAGAGAAAGATAAATTCTGTTTGCCGAAAAAGCTCCCTGAAACCGTTGAACTGGGGCAAAATTGCCGTGCTATGGTTCTCAATCTCAAACTTCGCCCAGGCGTTGAATTAGAGAGTGTGACTCTTGAAACCCTTTCACAGGAAGTGGTGGTTGGATTGATGGGAGTTACGATAATGACTTTAAAATAATCGGATGTGAAAAAATCAACACTTTCCCTTTTACCTCTGGCAGGCACGTTGAGTTGTTTTGCCCAAGAAAAATCAATTAAACCCCATATCATCTTCTTTTTAGTAGATGATATGGGTTGGCAGAAAACATCAGTTCCGTTCTGGAAAGAGAAAACCATACTGGTTAAATGGCCCGGCGTTACGACAGATGGTGCTGTTTGCAACCAACCGCTGATTATTGAAGATTTCTTTCCTTCCATTTTGGAAATGGCAGGTGTAAAAAGGTACAGTCAAATTGGAGGTGTGATTGACGGAAAAAGCTTTGTTCCACTGCTTCGTGGCAAAAAAGTTAATTCAGAAAACAGTGAATTTTTCTGGCCTTTTCCTCACAATTATGGAGAGGAACCTTACAGCGTGATCAGAAAGGGCGACTGGAAGTTGATTTATTGGTACAAAGGCAGCAAGCTGGAACTTTACAACATTCCTGATTATATTTCAGAGTCAAATGATTTGGCAGCAGCTAATCCTGAAAATACCAAAGAATTGGCAATTGAATTGGGAAAATATCTTCGTAAGGTAAATACCGGGCGTCCGGCATTTAAAGCTACCGGAAAACCTTGCCTATGGCCGGATGAAAGTCCACAAATTCAAAGAAAATAGAATGAAAAAAATAAAAGGAATCATTTGCGTGTTTTCACTGTTGGTTTTATTCCAGTCAAAATCAATAAACGCACAAACCGGATTAGTTCACAAACCGGCACTTCCATCGCCACAGCAGGTGCAGTGGCAAAACATGGAGCGAACCATGTTTGTGCATTTCGCGCCCAACACCTGGCAGGGAACCGAACTTGACAACCGCAGTACTCCGCTTTCGCGCATTAATCCAACGAAACTGGATGTCAACCAGTGGATTGATGCGGCCGAATCTTTTGGAGCCAAAATGATCATTTTTGTGGCCAAGCATGTGGGTGGTTTCTGCATGTGGCAAACCGAAAGCACCGATTACAGCATCAAAAACACACCCTACAAAAACGGGAAAGGCGATGTTCTGGACGAACTGGCCAAAGCCTGTTTTCAAAGAGGAATGCGGCTGGGTGTATATATTTACCCGGGCGATGATACCTGGGGCGCATACCTGGGCGGAGGCGGGAAAACTAAAGATCCGTCAAAACAAGAAGCCTATAATAAGGTGCTTCGAATGCAATGGGAAGAAGTCCTTTCGAGATACGGAAATCAGATTCACGAAATCTGGTACGATGGAGGATTGGTCGTTCCTCTTGAAGATATTGTAAAAAAGTACGCGCCTAACGCTATTGTGTTTCAGGGACCGTTTGCCAGCATTCGATGGGTGGGTAACGAACAGGGAATTGCACCTTACCCGGCATGGAACAGTGTGAAAGCCAAAGATGCAAAAACTGGTGTTGCAACCGGAGATCATGGCGATCCTGACGGTGAAGTATGGATGCCGCTTGAGGTAGATGTTACGCTGAAAAATCACAACTGGTTTTGGAGTCCCACCAATTACAAGAATCTGCGGAATCTGGATCAGCTCATGGAGATTTACTATAAATCAGTTGGCCGCGGAGGTTTGTTGTTGCTGAATGCTGCGCCGGATACCACCGGTCTGATCCCGGCGGTGGATATGAAATTGTACAAACAATTTGGCGATGAAATTAACCGCCGCTTTGGAAATAGCCTTGCGTCAACTTCAGGGAAAGGAGAAAGTTTAGAATTGAAACTAGTCCGACCTGAAAAAATCGACCATGTAATTATTCAGGAAGATATTGTATTCGGCGAACGGATCAGGGAATATATAATTGAAGGACAAAGTGGAGGTAAATGGATTGAACTCGCAAATGGAACATCCATCGGATATAAACGTATTGAACGGTTTAATGCTGTCGAAGTGAGCGCAATCAGGGTTCGCTTTACCCAATTTTCCTATCAACCAGTTATCAAAAAATTGTCAGCCTATTACGTTGGCGGGAATGCTGCTGTAGCTTTTCAGGATAAAAAGGATGAAGTCCTGGTTGATGCCAAAGTCTTGGATAAATCTGGGAAATTCGAAGTAGATCTTTCCGGCTTCATCAAAATGGCAGGGCAATATAAACTGGTTATTCGTACCGGCGAAAATGAAAATCTAAACATTCGTTCCTCCAACTTGATTTTGCAGGGTATCTCCACTCCGGGGTTCACCCGTGAAAACCCAGATGGAAGCTGCAATATCAACATCACTGCCCATCCTTCAGGGGGAAAAGGATCGATAATACTGACCGGACAGGTTAGTGCGGAAAAACAAACATCTCATCAGAAAGTCAAATTTTATATCTTGAAAAAATGACCGAAAAATTTACTGTTATAGCGCTGTTTCTGCTTTTGTGTGCCGAAGTGTTTGGACAAACAATTAGCGATCCTTCAAAATATAATGTAGTTTGGGCTACTCCCAGCGACGACTCTTTTGGCTCCATGCCACTGGGGAATGGCGATGTTGGACTGAATGTCTGGGTCGAAAAAAATGGAGATCTGTTATTCTACATCAGCAAAGTAGATGCTTTCGATGCCGGACATTTGCTACCTAAACTGGGGCGGATAAGGATAAAAACAGAACCTGCGCTTTCTGTTGAAAAGTTCAAACAGACTTTAAGTTTGATGGATGCCTCCATTTTAGTGGAGGCTCGTGATGTGAGTTTCCGCATTTGGGTGGATGCCAATCATCCGGTCATTCGGGTAGAAGGAAAAAGTAAGACTCCGCGGATAGTCAACATTTCGATGGAATCGCTTCGTCCGCTCATTGATGCCAACGAATCCTTGCCACAAACCGGTACGGTTGGGGTGAATTTCAATGATCAGCAAAACCGCCTGGCCTGGGGCTACCGCAACCAATCTTCGCGTTGGGCCGAAAACTTTAAAAGTCAGAATACTGCGGAAATGGTGGCCAAAACCAAAGATCCGATTTTGCATCGCACGTCAGGTTGTTTGCTTCAGGCCAAAGGCTTTATTCGCGAAAATGCAACCACGCTAAAGTCGGCAAATAAATCGACTTCATTTGATTGTTCCATTACGGTAAATTCCATTCAGCCCGAAAGCGTGCAAGCTTGGCTGGCTGAAATTTCAAAACCAGTCCGGTCGGATTGGAAAGCGCATTGTGCCTACTGGAAATCGTTCTGGAACCGGAGTTACATCCATATTTTGTCGGGAGGTCAAGGAAAATTCAACCTCGATCAGTGCCGGTTTACGCAATTTCCGCAGGGATCAAAAGCCTACCAAGGGCACAAGGAAATTGATGCCAAACAGAATATAGATCAAATTAACCAGCGTTATGCGTTGGAGCGCTTTTGCCAGGCTGCTGCCAGCCGGGGCGCAGTGCCTCCACCTTATAACGGCTCAATCTTTACGATGGACATGCCTGCCGGAGTTTTAGGTTTCAATAAGCCAAAGGAAAATCCGGTTTCGCCCGATGGGCGTGATTGGGCGGTGCTTTCGTTTATGTGGCAAAACACACGCCATCCGTATTGGTCGATGGCCGCCCGTGGTGATTACGATGCAATTAAACCGGGAATGCAGTTTGTTCGCGATGGCCTGGATATTTGCCGTGATCATTGCAAGAAAATTTTTGGCCACGAGGGCGCTTTTATTATGGAGGCGAGTTGGTGGTACAACGTAGGAGTATTCAACTGGGATGGTATGCCTGCACATTTGCGCTACCATCAACTGGCTACTATCGAGTTGCCAGCGATCATGTGCGAGTATTACGAGCATACCCGCGACCGGCAATTTCTCGACGAGGTGTTGTTGCCTTGTGCCGACGAATTCCTGAAGTTTTACGAAGTTCATTTCCCGAAACGCAATGCCAGCGGAATCATGCAAATGGAAGGCGTTGGCTGCGCCGAAACCTACCAGGGAGTGACCAACCCCTGCACCGAAATAGGTTGCATGAAATATTTGCTGACAAAATTACTGTCGTTCGATATTGATGATGCCCGGAAAGAACACTGGAGCAAATTGCTGAAAGCTATGCCTTGCGTGCCTTTGCGCACCATTCGTGGAATGGATTTGCTGGCTGTGGGCGAAAAATACAATCCGGGACGCACCAACTGCGAATCGCCCGAACTCTATTCTGTTTATCCGTTCCGCCAGGTTTGGCTGGGCAAACCGGAATTATTGGCGAATGCACGCCAGTCTTTTCATGTTCGAACAATCAGTCTCGACGGCACAGCTGACGATCAGGGTACCGAAACCGGTGGATGGCAATCATCGCCGGTTCAGGCGGCTTATCTGGGTTTACCGCGCGAAGCTGCCCGTTTGGCCAGCATCAATTTTAACGATCAGTTTATTCACTGGAATGATAATATTGACATGAATGCACCCTATCCAAATCGCCCAAGAGCCCGATTCCCTGCGTTCTGGGAGTGCAAAATGGATGGCACACCCGATAATGATCATGGCGCCAATTCAATAAATACACTGCAAAGTATGTTGTTGCAAAGCGACGGCAAAAAAATCTTCCTGCTTCCGGCATGGCCTGAAAACTGGGATGTTTCATTCAAACTTTGTGCGGCAAACAATACCACAATTGAATGTGAATACCGCGATGGCAAAGTGCAGTCGTTAAAAGTCTTTCCTGAATCAAGAAGAAATGATATCGTGGATATGAGCACCGAAAAGCAAAGGATCCGTAACTTGGTTTCTGTGGCCCTTTCAGACCGAAACTATCTGTTTGGACTTCCTCCCATGTTGGATGCACAGGTTATTCCGGGAAAAACAACAGCTCCCTGGATTGCCAAATATGGATACACATTAGAAGGTTGCAAGGCCGGTCCGTGGATGAACAGTGTTTTCAGTGAAAATATCGTTTATGTGCATGTATTGGACTGGCCCAAAGAAGGTGTGCGGCTTTCGTTCATTCCGGGGAAGCTGATTTCCTCGAAGTCCATCACCGGAAATATTCAGGTGAAAAAGGACGAAAATGGCTGGTTGCTTACCGGCACTCCTGATCCGCTGAATACCATCGTGAAACTCCAATTCGACGCTTCGGTTGAAGAAATTGCATACGCATTGCCTTCAAAAGGCTCATTTACTTTGGGGCATGAACGAAAATTGACAACCGATTCTGAAGGACGAACGATTGCCGAGGTGAATCTGGGTGGAGAGAAAACCATCCGTCGTTTTGAATTTACCATCGACAATCCGGGTTATTTGCGCGGACAAGGAAAAGCCTTCGAACTTCAGGCCAAACAGGCTGACGGAACATGGAAAACTGCATATAAAGGCAGTGTTTACGGAACGATCTGCGGCAAACAGTTTGATCCGGTTTCCACAAAAGCTATTCGTTTGGTTATTCAGACCTCAGAAATTAAACAGTTGGATGTATTCTAATCTGGCAGGACCGCTGAAAACAGCGCATTTTAAAATTCATTGTCACGCCTGAACGCTAATGGTGATTTAACGGTTTGCTGTTCAATTACAGTTGAACGGTGTTGTGAAGAGCTGAAGACACAATGAAAAGCAATATGGATCATATTTACTTTGTTATTTTGCGCATTGAAGTAACAATTTCAGTGGCGTGATGTAAAACAGGATGTTGGTTGCTACTGATTAATTGACCGATGGATTTATTTGCCCGAAACAAAGGGGCGTACGATAGAAGAAATGGTGCAATTCTAGGCGTGAAAAACGAGAGTTAAAAATGATGTAACATTGCTTTATGTAACAATTTTATTCATTTCTGAAAACGTTTCCGTGAAAAAAAGTGTTTCTGGAAACGTTTCCGGTAATTATTTGGGTTATTGATTTTCAAATTGCTAATCTTAGCCTTAATTTAGGCCCTAAACTAATCTACATCAAATGAAAAAACTATTTCTTGTTTGTCTTGCATTTGCAATAATTTCCATGTCTATGGCGCAGAATGGTGATGGTTCTGCTGCTTCAAAACAAAACGATCCCAAAATGCAGTGGTGGAAAGAGGCCAAATTCGGCATGTTTATACACTGGGGAATTTATTCGGTTCCTGCAGGAAAATGGGGCGACAAAACCACTTACGGCGAATGGATTATGCACCAGGCTAAAATTCCCAGAGCCGAATATTCAGCCCTGGCCAAACAGTTCAATCCCACTGGTTTTAATGCCGACGAATGGGTGAAACTGGCCAAAGATGCAGGTCAAAAGTATATTATAATAACCTCAAAACACCATGATGGGTTTGCCATGTTTGGTTCAAAGGCCGATCCGTACAACATTGTGGATGCAACACCCTTTAAGCGTGATATTCTAAAGGAACTTGCCGAAGCCTGCCGCAAGCAGGGAATGAAATTAGGATTTTATTATTCGCAGGCGCAGGATTGGTATCATCCTGGTGGAGCGGTTTCTGGTAATGTCGAATGGGATCAGACCCATGTGGCTGACATGAATAAGTATATCGACGAGATTGCCGTTCCGCAGGTAAAGGAGATACTTTCGAATTACGGAGATGTGGCTGTTTTGTGGTGGGACACGCCTACCAACATGACCAAAGAAATGACTGAGAAGCTTGCAGCAATTACCAAATCATATCCCAACCTGATTACCAACAACCGTTTAGGAGCTGGTATGGGCGGCGACCTCGAAACTCCCGAGCAGTTTGTTCCGGCTACAGGTTTTCCCGGCCGCAACTGGGAGGTTTGTATGACCATGAATGGACATTGGGGCTACAATGCCTATGACGAACGATGGAAAAGTACCACCGACCTGTTACAAAAGTTGATTGATATTGTGAGCAAAGGCGGTAATTTCCTGTTGAATGTAGGGCCGAATCAATATGGAATCATTCCTGAAGTGTGCCAGCAAAACCTGCGAGAAATGGGCGATTGGTTAAAAGTAAATGGCGAAGCTATTTATGGAACCCAGGCCAGTCCTTTCCCATATTTATCATGGGGACGTGCTACATTGAAAGGACAGAAATTGTATTTGCACGTGTTTGATTGGCCAAAAAATGGCAAATTGACAGTCCCATTTTCGAATAAAATTACTAAAGCTTATCTACTCGCCGATGCCAAAACGGGCCTGAAAATCAAAGCTGGAAAAGAAAACTCAACAATTCAACTTCCTTCGTATGCTCCCGACAAAATTGCATCTGTTGTCGCCGTTGAATTCGATGGAAAGCCAACCGTTCAACCTGTTCCGTCTCAGGGCGCAAAAGTGACAGCAACTACTACAAGTGAGGATTGCAAGGCCAGTTATGCAACCGATGGCGACCCGAAAAACAAATGGCAAGCAGCCAAAGGCGAAAAAACAGCCACGCTAGAAATTGATTTGGGTAAACCTGCAACTATTCAGTGCTTATCACTCGTGGAACCCTGGCACCCCTGGAGTGGAATCCGCCAGAAACACGAATTATCTTACCAGCAGGGAGGTGAATGGAAAGCTATTTTCAATACTGAAACCGATGGAACCGGCCTGACTAAAAACTTTGCTCCGGTAACAGCTCAAAAGTTTAAACTGGTTATTCTGAACGAAAAAGAAGCTCCTGCGGTGAATGAGTTGATCTTATTCAGGGCTGAATAAATCACAGATATTTTATTTTGGAACTGTCTTCAAAAAAAGGGGACACTTTCAAAATCTTGACGGGAACGAAACTCAAGTTTTTCTTTTTTATAGAAATTGATTGATCCTAACTAACTGTATAATGGAACGTAACAGACTGATTATTTTCTTTCTAATCGTACTTTTATTTTATAATTTACCTCAAAGCATTGCCAGTGATTCTAAAGTTTCCGGGAATCATATCTTCAAAGTTATTTTGGCAGAGGCACATATTTTACCTTTTTCTCTGTCTGAGGTCAGGTTAAATTCATCGTGGATAAAACAGCGTGAGGCTTTAAACACAGCATACCTTCATCAACTTGATCCGGAACGTTTGCTTCATAATTTCAGGGTGAACGCAGGATTGCCATCTTACGCCAAACCATTGGACGGGTGGGAGAGTCCGGGCTGTGGTCTGCGTGGCCATTTTGTCGGACATTACCTGTCAGCCTGTGCCACACAGATTGCGAAGGATGGGGACGCATTATTGAACAAGCGCATTAGTTATATGATAGATGAACTGGCTGTTTGTCAGCAAAAGCAGGGTGGAAAGTATTTAAGCGCTTTTCCTGAATCGGAGTTTGATACGCTGGAGAAAAAATATGGTGGTGTTTGGGCACCTTACTATACATTCCACAAAATAATGCAGGGTTTGTTAGATGTTTATACCTTGACAGGAAACAAAAAAGCATATCAGATTTTATTGAATATGGCTGATTATGTCGAAGCCCGTATGGCAAAACTTCCGGAGGCCGAAATTGAGAAAATACTTTATTCAGCCGAAGCCAATCCGACCAACGAAGCTGGTGGAATGAACGAAGTTTTACACAATTTGTATGCGGTTTCGAAAGATCCGCAGCACCTTAAATTGGCAGAAGTTTTTGACCGGAAATGGTTCTATCAGCCACTAATGGATGGGAAAGACATTCTTTCGGGTTTGCATTCGAATACGCACATTGTTTTGGTGAACGGTTATGCGCGCCGTTTTGAGAATACCGGCGAATCTGACTTTCAAAAAGCTGCAGCCAATTTCTGGGATATGCTGGTGAATCATCATGCTTATGCAAATGGTTCGAGCAGCGGTCCGCGACCTGTTGCCACCACTCCAACATCGCGCGTGGCCGAGCATTGGGGATATGCCGATCATTTAAGTGCCACTCTTACAGGCGAAATTGCCGAGTCGTGCGTAACGCACAACACCCAAAAATTAACCGCAAACCTTTTTGAATGGACTGGCGACCCGAAATATGCTGATGCTTATATGAATACCTTTTACAATGCCGTGTTGCCGATACAAAACAGTGAAAATGGATCAGTGGTTTATTATCTCCCGTTGGGTTCTCCACGCACAAAAAACTTCCTGAAGGAGAATGACTTTAAATGCTGCAATGGCTCCGGAATTGAAGCTTTCGCCCACTTAAATTCGAATATTTATTTTCACAATCAGAATAGCTTGTGGATCAATCTGTTTATTCCTTCAGAATTAAACTGGAAAGAAAAAGGGATTAAGATCGAACAAAACACAAATTTTCCCGAGGAACAGAAAACCCGGCTCGTGATTTCAGCCGAAAAACCAACATCATTTGCAATGAAGCTATTCATCCCATCGTGGGCGAACGCGCAAACCAGAATTTTCGTAAATGGACAGCCGCTAAGAACTAAAATCAAACCGCTTTCTTTTGTGACCATCGACCGGACCTGGAAGACAGGCGACAAGGTTGAACTTCTGTTTGATTTCCAATTTTACCTGAAATCCATGCCTGACAATAAAAATATGGTGGCGCTGCTTTATGGTCCAATTTTGCTGGCTTTTGAAACCGAAAAAGAAATTATCCTAAAAGGAAATCACGAAACTATTCTTCAAAATATGACTAAAAATGAGGGTGAGTTTTCATTCAGTTTGCAAAATAACAAGCAGGTATTTAAGCTTAAACCATTTTACGGGGTGACAAACCAGTCGTATGGAGTTTACGCCAACATCAGAAACGAATATTAATGGGAGAAAGTAAGGTTGATTAACCTGATAAATGAAGAAAAAAATGAAAAAATACTTGATATGAGAACAAGGCTTTTTTTTAAGGGATTAATCGTGTTGGGGATGGCTGCACTTATGGGTTCGTGTAAGCAAAACGCGCAGATTGAGTGGATTTCTACCACCGAAACGAAATCATGGGTGAGAAACGAAGGGTTGCAGGCCGGGAAATCATCGGCAACTGCCGATCTGAAAATTGATTTGACCCAGATGGGTCAAACTATTAAAGGTTTTGGGGCTTGTTTTAACGAGTTGGGCTGGACATCGCTAAGTCATTTAAAAGAGGAGGAACGGACTGCCATTTTTACCGAACTTTTTAAACCTGGTATCGGTGCGAACTTTACCATTTGCCGTATGCCTGTTGGTGCCAATGACTTTTCGCTGGATTGGTATTCATACAACGAAACCGAAGGCGATTTCGACATGAAGAATTTCAGTATTGAAAATGATTTGAAAACCCTCGTACCATTCATCCACGAAGCACAAAAATACAATCCTGATCTGAAATTTTGGGCGTCACCATGGAGTCCTCCTCAATGGATGAAATGGAACAAACATTATGCATGTTCTGTGCCTTGGGCAGGACTGGCATCGAAATTTCAGAACCATCTTACAGCGGAAAAACAAGGAAAGGAGGGGACAAATATGTTCATTCAACAAGAGAAATATTTTGCAGCTTATGCGCTCTATTTTTCAAAGTTCATTCAGGCCTATAAAGATCAGGGAATTCGGATTGGCATGGTGATGCCTCAAAACGAATTCAATTCCTGCCAGATTTTCCCTAGTTGTACATGGACCGCCAGTGGGCTGGCAAAATTTATTGGCAAATATCTTGGCCCTGAAATGGACAAGCAGGGAGTTGATATTTTCTTCGGAACAATGGAACGCCCAAATGAAGCGCTTGTCGATACCATTTTAAATGATCCCGATGCTGGAAAATGTGTCAAAGGCGTTGGATTTCAGTGGGCGGGGAAGGACGCTATTCCCGGAATTCACCGGAGATATTCGGATTTAACGCTTTACCAATCAGAACAGGAATGCGGGGATGGTAAAAATGACTGGAAATATTGCTGTTATGCCTGGAGTTTAATGAAACATTATCTTAAAAATGGTGCAAATGCTTATCTATATTGGAACATTTCGCTTGATAAGGGAGGTTTCAGCCGGTGGGGATGGCAGCAAAATTCTCTGGTGACAGTCGATTCGGCAAGCAACACTTATCGATTTAATCATGAATATTACCTGTTGAAGCATGTCAGTCATTTCGTTCTCCCTGGGGCCAAACGACTGAATACCACCGGAAGTTTTGAGAATGTCTTGGCTTTTGTAAATCCCGATAATTCGATTGTTTGTGTTCTGCAAAATGAAGCGTCGGCACCTCGAAAAATCACCATCGAAATCAATGGAAAAATCATTCAGCCGATGGTAGAGGCCAATTCTTTTAACACTTTCATTTTGAAGAATAAACCAAAATTTTTATAAAAGGTCCATGAACAGATCAATAAACATAAGGGTACATTTGATAGCCATTCTTTTAATTCTGTTAACAGGAAATCTGGCTGCCCAAAAACTTTTTTTGCTTGCCGGACAAAGTAATGCGGTTGGGCAAGGCGATTCACTGAAAAGTCTGGTTTGTAAGCCCAATATGGCTTTTGAATTTGATGCCAACGCCAACGACTTTATTCATCTGAAAGACCCGGCAGGAAAACCGTGGAAATTATTTCAAAAGGCTGGA
>JAUZOH010000022.1 GCA_030706565.1 Bacteroidota bacterium
TATGCTATAGAAGGTGCAAATGCTCAAATCAGGCATACCATGATTCAGCATTTCCTTCATCAGAACAGTGATTCCCTGAAGTTGATTGTATACGATGTGGATGCATTCTTTCTGACGGGGAAGGGATTAAGTATAAATGAATATGAATTGTTTTATCCTTTAATGGATGATCCTTACATAGATGAATATATTAGAACTTCTACTAAAGACAAGTTGGAATACAATATCAAGAAGTACATCCGTACATCGCGTTTTACTGATCTTAACATAAACAAGTCCGTCAGGGGATGTCTGGGTTTTTATTCCAATCTGAAGATAGGGAATATTGACACTATTGCCTTTAAAGCAAGAATAAAACGCAATGATTTTTTAAAAATCACCTTCGATCCGGATTTAAAGTCTGAATTTGAAAAAACACTGGCCCTTGTTTCAAGTCAAAATATCAAACTTGTCCTTTTGGTCATTCCCACTATAGGGCTTTTAAACAGGGCCGAACCTGCAAAATATAAAAAAGCTATTGAGATGCTAAAAAATTATTCCCGTAAATATAAAAATGTATATTTCATAAATTATAACGATAAATTTGAAAATGATTATGATTTATTTTACGACCCCATTCATTTGAATCCTAAAGGCAATAAGATAGTAACCCAACAACTTATTGATGATTTTAAAAATTATAATTTTCTAAAAGAATACATTGTTAAAGACAAAAGATAAGGCAAAAAGCCTTAGCAAAGGACATCATATAATTTTTTGATTTGAGTTTCCAGTTCATAATTATCAAGAATGTGTTGGCGGGCCGAACATCCCATTTTAGCAGCCAATTCCGGATCTTTTAATAAAACGGTGATATAGTGGGCCATTCCTTCTTCATCATATTCATTTACAAGGAAACCTGTCTTTTCATGAATGACAGCTTCTTTGATACCGGCATGAAATGTGCTGACAATAGGCAGGCCAGTGGCACTGGCCTCCAGGATTGTGTTGGGGGTACCCTCTGAATCCCCCGTTGAACTAACAACCGAATGTTGAACAAACATCCGTGCTTCTTTCAAAATACAAGCTATTTCCTGAGGCGTTTTTACACCTTTGAAATCAATGCTGCCGGCTATCTTCAGCTCTTTTGCCAGATTAACCGATGCCTCAAAAAGTTCTCCGTTTCCAACCATTATTAATTTTGCATCAGGAACCTGTTTTAGCGCTTCTGCAAATGCTTTAATGGTGACAAAAGGGGCTTTTTTGCTCGTAAACCTACCGACAAAAACACAAACCGGTTTTGATTGGGCAGGGTTAGAACCGACAAACCTGTTGGTGTCGATTCCATAAGGAATTTTCCAAATGGGGCAATTGATTCCTAAATCTGACAATTGCTTGCGCATATCGTTAGAAACTGCTACGATGCATTTGGCCGTTTCAGCCATTTTACAATAACTGTCCTTATATTCATCCAATATCTTTTTAACACTGGCGTCATATCCATGAAAATGTACGACCAATTCGACCTGGGCTTTTTTACATCCTTCATATACAGAAACTCCCGTTGGCCCATATTCGGCCAGCAAAACCTCCGTTTCATTCTTTTTTAAAAACCGGATTAAAGCCTTAGTATATAAAGACTGATACCAGGTTGGGAAAAAATGTTTTATAGTTCCTCTGATTAGATCAACCGACATTAAAAATTTAAAAATACTTTTCTTATCCTGATCCAAATATGGCCAACGTCCACCTGTTAATTCATTTTGGTGGGGAATTGAATTTAACTGATTCTTTATAAATGTTTCTGAAAAAGTAAGTGTTTTGTTCGGATAGGCAATACAAATATTTTTCATGGTATTTTTAATGTTGATACAATGATATGGAATCTTTTGACTTTGGGCAAAAGTACAAACATTTGGTAGTATTAATACCTTTTGCTTGTGTTTTTTAATAAGAAATGGAAGGGTAGAATATTAACACGATAACATGCTGAAGATATTCAACGCCTTGGTTTATTATAAGAATTGATTGTTAGAATTTGCTCAGAATGATTTGGGTTAAAAAGAAAAGATATTATAAAAAACCGGATCCTGTTCTTTTAAGGGTTTGTCTATAATAAGTAAGAATATTGGAACGCGATAAGAAACCCATATATTCTTTCCCTTTCAAAACGGGGAGGTTCCAGAGTTTGGTCTTTTCAAATTTAGCCATCACCGAATCCATGTTTTCGTTGTAATCAATGGTGATGATTTTTTGTGTAATAACGCTTAATTTGAGTTTGTTATAAAGACTTGTTCTGAAAAGCAAGTCTTTTACATTGTCCAGTGAAATGATTCCGAAAAATTCCCCCTCATCATTAATTACCGGGAATACATTTCTGTTGCTTATTGAAAAAGCATCAATCAGATTTTGCAGTTTGTCGTTGACATTTAAGGTTATAAAATCATTTTCAATTAAATCTTCAACCTTAAGATGTTTCAAAACATTGCTGTCTTTGTCTTCGCTGAGCAATTCACCCTTTTGAGCCAGCTTTTTGGTATACACAGAATAGGGTTCAAAAATCCTGGTAATAAAATAGGCCAGTGCCGAGACTATCATTAAGGGAATAAAGAGTACATATCCTCCGGTAATTTCAGCGATCAGGAATATGGCCGTCAACGGGGCATGTACAACACCGCTCATTACACCTGCCATACCAACAACAACAAAGTTTGAGACATACAGGTTGCTGATCCCAATGGTATTGACAAAAAACGAGAGTCCGAAACCGGTCAATGCTCCTGTAAACAAGGAAGGGGCAAATATACCGCCATTCCCGCCTGTATCTGTGGTCAGGGAGGTGGCTATAACCTTCACCAGGATAATCATTAAAGTAACTGAAAGAATTCCCCAGGGGTTGTTTTTTAAGGCACCAAAAATGCTGTTATTCAATAAGTCGGAATAGGAACCTTTCAAAAGGCTTTCAATGGTGGAGTATCCTTCTCCAAACAGGGGCGGTAAAAGGAAAATCAATAATCCCAGCAATACCAGTCCTGTTATTCGCTTAAAGGCATGTCTTTTGGGGCTGTTAAAAAAGCTTTCCATAGAAAGGGTAACCCTTTTCATGTATACGGATAAAAATCCGCAGATGATTCCCAAAACGATATAAAAGGGAATGGCATGAAAATACCAGTCGTTTGATATCAGATAGAACAGCTGCCCTTTATAAAGAAGCTTTGATACGATGGTCGCTGTGGCCGTCGAAATAAGTAAGGGAATAAACGAAGGAACTGTAAAATCAGTAAGGATAACCTCTAAAGCGAACAAAACCCCTGCAATAGGACTGTTGAATACAGCCGCTATACCGGAAGCAGCGCCGCAGGCCAGTAATATGGTCCTTTCCCTATGCCCTAAATTGAAGAATGTAGAAATGTTTGAACCAATGGCTGCTCCGGTTATGGCAATTGGCGCTTCCAGTCCGGCCGAACCACCCAGGCCAACCGTAAATCCGCTGGTTATCAGTTGCGAATAGGTTTTGGTTTTTTCTACCCTGGATGATTTATGTGAAACAGAATAAATGATACTGCCTAATCCTTTTTCAATTTTCCCTTGAAAAAATATTTTAATGATAATTATCGTGACGATAACCCCTAAAATTGGAAAGAAGAATAGCCAGAAATTGTTGTTTGAATACAATTGATAGTAATGGGGAATGCCATGCAACAAATGAACTGCTGTTTTCAGGATTACTGCAGCCAGGGCAGATATTATACCGACCAGGGCACTGGCAATAATCAGGAAGGTCCTGTTGCCTATATGTTTTAGCCGCCAATATAGTATCTGGTTTATTATTTTTCTAATCATTTGTCCTAAGTCATCCTTGAGATAAGCAAAGATAAAAATTATGGGATTTTATCAAACAATTTGTAAATATAAGTCTAATAAAGAAATTGGAAATTCCCGGATTTAATTCCATTTCATCCGGGGAATGACCTGTTTCAGCATAAGAAATTCTTTCTCGAAATTAGGGGTAAATATTTCATTCCCAATATTTTTTTCTATTTCTTCGGTTGACCAGAAACGGCCCTCGTCCACTTCCTCGGCATTGGGTTTGAAAGGTCCGGAGAATTGGGTCAGATAAGTAAAAACCAGTTCTTTTTCAATCTGGCTTTCCCAGACATAATTAAAGACCAATTGTGCATTAAAATCTTTTAAACCAATTTCCTCGTATGCCTCACGGCGCAAGGAGACATCCACCTGTTCGCCTGCACCAATATGCCCGCCCACAGCTGTATCCCACTTCCCGGGTTGTACCAGTTTGCGAAGCGAACGCTTTTGCAGGTATATTTTTCCATGATTGATCACATGCAGATGAACTACCGGATGCAACAACATGGTATGATGGTGGACAACCCCGCGGGGTGCACTTCCCAGTACTTTGCCCTGTTCATCTACCAGGGGCAACCATTCATCGCGGGCATACGCATTCCGTTGTATCCGCTTTTGGATAATTTCATAGGCCATGAATATTCCAAAAAGTACAAAAAATCCCGGCCCGCTTACCAAACCCCATTCGCGGGTTGTGCCATAAATGACTGCCCAAAGTGTGATCAAAGTATACATCACCAGCATGATAAAGAAAACTATCATACTTTTTTTGAAAAGTATCTGCTGCCAGGGATTGATGTTTATATTTTTGAAATACCTTTTGGACATGTCCAGCATGAAGTTCCCGGGCAAAAAAGCTGCTGCTCCGATCATGATACAGGTGATTGCATCAATAATGACCGGTTTCATCTTAAAAAAGAAATCGTTGTCCAGCCAAAGGGATATGCCTCCGGTAGCTATAATGAGCCCCAAATCAAGCAAAACGAACTTGTCAATTTTCTTTTCCTTAAGAAATCCCGCAATCAATTCTATCAAACCTAAGCCGATTGCCACCAGCAATCCTGTTTTTGTCCCCCATATTTCATCAGCAGCGATGAAGATCAGCAGCGGCAATAAACCTGGCAACAGTTGACGGATCAGTACAAACCATTGATTCATTTAATATTTATTTTAAAAATCACTTTTAAATATCTATTTCACACTTTCAATGGATTTTTTGCAACATTTACCAGACCAAAGCCTAAAATTATGTATGTTGTTGATAATCAATCATATACATAATTGTTGTATAAAATCCCTTGAAAATGTCAAAATTACTAATAAAGCCATGATTCGCAAATGGCTTATTTTTCGTAAAAGTGCATTTGGCGGATATAGTCAAAAACCCGGGGGGGCAAAAAGAAAGAAAGCTCCTTTTTTTCTTTTATGGCCTGGCGGACGAAGCTTGAAGATATATCCAACAGGGGTGCATCAAACCATTGGGCATTTTCAACCGGATTTAAACGGTATTTCTCGCTTCCCGGCCTGGGATAGATGTAGCGGGTATAATTGGCAATTATTTCTTCAAAATTTTTCCATTTATCGAAAGTAGGCAATTGGTCGGAACCAATGATGAGTACAAAGCTATGCTGAGGATATTTTTCATGTAAATAGGCCAGTGTATCAATTGTAAAGGAAGGTTTGGGCAATTTGAATTCGATATCTGAGGCCCTGAATTTGGGGTAGTCGGCTATGGCCATATTCACCATTTCGAGCCGGTGATAATCGGCCAGCAGGCTGCTTTTTTTCTTGAACGGATTTTGAGGGCTGATAATAAACCACAGCTGGTCGATATCCGAGTATTCAACAATATAGTTGGCTATAGCCAAATGCCCTATATGGATGGGATTAAACGATCCAAAAAATAAACCTATTTTCATGTGGCCAATGTTTGAAAAAAACACAAAAAGTCAAGTTATACAAATCTATGGCTGATGAATAAAATCTTCAATGGCAATGTAGGTTTCCAAACAGGCCGTGTCAAGATTTTTATTGACAATGACCTTATCAAATTTTTCGGAAAATGAAATTTCTTCTTCTGCTTTGGCAAGCCGCTTGGAAAGGGTTTGTGCATTTTCTGTCGAACGCTTTACCAGCCTGTTTTTTAATTCATCCAGGCTGGGAGGCATTATAAACAGTGATAAAGAATTGCCGGGAAACATTTTTTTAATATTTATCGCCCCTTTGACATCTATGTCAAAGACAACATGATGGCCTTTGTTGTGAATCCTTTCGATTTCTGTTTTCAAGGTTCCATAATAGTTGCCTGCATAAACTTCCTGCCACTCAATAAATTCACCTTTATCAATCTTGTTTTTAAACTCTTCGGAGGTCAGGAAATAATAGTCCTTGCCGTTAACTTCGCCTTCCCGCTTTGCTCTGCTACAGGCAGAGATGGAAAATTCAAGGCCAGGATTTTTTTGAAGCATATTTTTAACTATAGTCGTTTTTCCTGTTCCGGAAGGACCTGAAAATATAATTAGTTTGCCAGACATTTGAATTGATTTAAAGCACGTTCATCAGTTGTTCTTTGATTTTTTCCAGCTCATCCTTCATTTTTACAACCAACTTCTGCATATCCGAATCGTTTGCTTTGGAACCGATGGTGTTAATTTCTCTTCCCATCTCCTGGGCGATAAATCCCAGCTTTTTCCCCACTGCACCTTCTTCCTCAATGGTTTCCCGGAAATATTTGATGTGATTTTTTAACCTGACCTTTTCTTCAGTAATATCTAATTTTTCAAGAAAATAAATAAGCTCCTGCTCAAAGCGGTTTTGATCAATGGTTTCATTGGAAAAAAATTCTTTGAGGTTTTGGTTAAGTCTTTTCTTAATGTTTTCTATCCTTTGTTGTTCGAAAGGCGTAATCGCATTGAGGTATTCTTCAATAAGAGCAACCCGCTTGGTTAAATCTTTTTTCAGGGCAGCACCTTCCTGCATTCTGAAGGAATCTAATTCTTCAAGGGCTGTCTTAAAAATTGCCTGTATTGCATTCCATTCTTCCTGGTTAAGTTCCTGTTTTTCTGTCTTGAGTGAATCCGGCAATTTAAGGATGATGGGCAAAATGTCATTTCTTTCTGTCAGGCCTAGTTCTTCTTTTAAGCTGGAAATCTGGCTGTAATAATTTTTTACCACGGCCACATTAATTTTTGCCACTTGTTCTTCGTCACTTTGATCGATACTAAGGCTTACATCAATTTTCCCCCTTTGCAAAACTTCAAGGAGCCTGTTGCGTAATTCTAGTTCTTTTTCTTTGTATAAATATGGGAGTTTGAAACTGGATTCCAGTTGTTTGCTATTAAGAGATTTAATTTCAATAGTGATTTTTTTGTTACAGAAATCGGTTACAGCCTTGCCGTAACCAGTCATAGATCTAAGCATAATTTATTTACGGGTAAGTAATTAATTTATATTAAATATATTTTAAAGCCAAATAACAACATTCAATTTGTGTTCTTTAATTCTTAATATAAAGCCAAAGGTGGTGATTTTTTCAAACATATTAAAATTCAGGACAGGGAATAGCATGGATTTTTTTCTTTTTGTGAGGTTTGCTAAATTCATAAACCAGCGATAATTCATGGGAGCCTTGTGAATTTCCGATCAGGCGGGAAACCGTAAAATCATAGCTGTACCCGATATTAATATACTTTGACTTAAGTCCGATTAATGCAGCTAATGCATCACTGCGGTTTCCTTTCATGATGGGTATGCCCCTGTACCAGAAGCCAAGAACAAGAGGTTTTTTATACCAGTATAAGCCACAATCCATTTGCCTGAAATAGCTTCCCGATTCAATTTTTTGTTGTTTATATAAGAAAGCCAAAGAAACGGTTTCCCCAATGGGCGATAGTAGTTTGCCTCTGCGGATCAGGGTGACTCCCCCAAAAACAGAAGTTTTAAGGTTGATGTATGCTTTTTCACTGGAAAGGGAGAGGTCGGGATGTAAAAGGTGGTCAAAGGAGGCGCCAATCCAGTAGTTTTCAGAATAAAAAAGTACGGAACTGGCAGCATCCGCTGCTCCGTTTGATGGAATTGTGGGTACTTCAATGGAGGAAGGGTCATCGCCGTTGGGGTGCATCTGGTCGCTGAATAATAATTTGGAGAAGTTTAATCCCTGCCGCAGGTAGGTGAATTGTAAGCCTGGCCGGACATGACAGGTTTCCAGTATTTTAAAATCGTAGGAATATTGCAGCCCAATGCCGGTAAGATTAAGATTTCCTGCCCCTGCCTGGTCACGCATGAGGATAACCCCTAAACCACTGTTAAAATTCAGAAAATAATGTTCGTAAGATAAAGTATAAGTTAGGTAGGAATTTTTTAAGCCTACCCATTGGTCGCGTATATTGGAGGTGATTCTGTTTTGTTGCGTTGCTCCAACAAAAGAAGGGGCCAGGTACATTTTATTCGAATAAAACTGGGTAAATTGAGGATCCTGGGAGTATGCTGATACTAAAGTCCCCATTGCTATTGATAATATTGCGGCAGTCTTCTTCACAATATCTGATTTCTTTATACCTCTTTCTGTCTTTTACATAACGAATATAGTATTTTTTTTCTATCATACAAACTTTTCTTTATTAAAGAATTATGAAATTTAGAATTGTTGTTATGAAAAAATAATCTGCTATTTGGTTGTATGCTCAAGTAGCAGATTAGGAACGGGTTTTCAGGTAGTTGCCAATTTTTTGATTATTGTTTTTCAAGCAGTTCCCTTTTGTCTTCATCCAAACGGGTAATTTCATTCATGGCAGAGGGAATTTGCAAAAGATCGTATACATCGCTGTATATTAAGTATTTATTTACCCAATACGGAAAGAATTTATCTTTATATTCCCTCAGGCCTTTATAGTGTTCAAATTGTCTGAAATTCTCATAAGCAAATTTGATGGTCTTTTCAGATATTTTCCCTGCCTTGTCAATCCCGCTCATGGGGGCCATGCCCAGATTAACCCTGGAATATCCCAGTTGTTTAAAATATTGAAACATTTTGATGTGCAGATAATCTATGGCCCCATTGGGTGCATCGTCTGATTTGCGGATCAGATCGAATGTTCCTTCACCCGGAACTTTATCTGGTATTAAATTAACGAAGGCCACAACTTTTTCTTCTTCATTTTCCACCGTAAGTACAATGTTTTCTCTGATCAGCTCAGGATGAAACAGGCCCTGTGAAAAAACCAGTTCTTCCCGGTTATTGGTCCTGAGCCATTCCTCAGAAACCTGTTGAAGTTTCTGAACAAGTCCGCTTTTAAGAGGGGGGGTGTATATTTTTAAATGAAAGCCCGAATTTTCAACTTTATTCATTGCATTTCTGATGGATTTCATTTTCCCTCCTTCGAGCGAAAAGGTGTTAAGGTCAATGATGGCTTCCTGGCCAATAATTAGGTGGTTTTTGCCTAAAGCTTCATAAATGGGCAGACTTTCTTCCGGTACCCTGTAATAGGCAGCTTTTAACCCATTGTTGTTGCAATAGCGGTCAAATTCGTTGAGCAGTATTTTAAATGATTCCTCGTCTTTACATACCGGGTTTTCAAGCACCATTGCAAAATTCTTGGCAATGGTATAGGAAATAAAACCTTCGGATTTTTCAGAATAAAAAATGACTTTATCAAAATAAGTTTTGAAGTAATCCAAAGCTGATTTGCCATATTGTTCAACCAATTCCCGTCCTTTTTCAAAATCTTTTTTTTCTGTTTCGGGTTTTTGGACATAAGGTTTGATCAGCGAATAAATTACAAAGCTGATTGCCATAAATCCGGAAATATAGATTGAATCGAGAAACCAGCTTGCAAAATGTGTTTTGGGCACCAGTGCTGAACTATCGAAGAGGAAAAATAATTTTAGCAATGATGAAAGAGCATCTTTTAAATCGAAGTCAATACCGAAATGCCGTTTATCCAGGAAATAAAAACCTGCAATTCCGTAAATGAATACGGCAATAATCACTATTGAAATGCTGGTCAGGCTTCTGCGCTGAAATCGTTTATCATGCAGGGTGGTATATGATTTCCTTGTTATAAGCAGTACAGCAAAAGCAAAAAAGCTCAGTATGGCTTCCTCATAATCTATGGCTTTGGATAAATGTCCGAAAAGTGATAAAAAGGAAACCACCACAGCTATGCGCCAGGCATTTTTCACCCCTTTGAGCAGATAAATTGAAAGAACACAGAGTACCAGGCCAAATAACAATACAAGATAGTTGGAAGCATATATAAAGTCATTTCCAATGATGGTTTGCAGCAGCCTTAACCGGCTGGGGATTGCCGGCGTAATGGCAGATATGATATTGATGATGCCCAGGAAGAAAATAGTTATTGCAGGGAAAACCCTGAAAAACAGGCTGTCTTTCTTGACAAAAAAACTGAATATACCCGCAAACAGGGGAAGCCAGAATTCAAAGAATCTGAAAAGCAGAGTGGTAGAAGCAGCCACTATAGTCGAGAATCCATATTGAACCAGGATATAGGTCATTGAAACCTCTATGGCTCCCATACCTCTTAAGAAAGGAGATACAATAAGCAACATAACCATGATGACATATCCTATTGAAGCAATCTCAAGGCTGGCCGGTAAACCTAGTGCCAACATGGCGATATATAAGTGGGCAATCCCTACAAATTCGATGAATAGAGAAACAAGGTTGGTAAGCAGGAATTGTTTGATATTGAATTCATGAGATTCGAGTTCGTCAATGGTCAGGGCAAAGCCGGGGAAAAATTTTAAGGCCAGCTGGTATATTTTCCCTTTCTTGACCAGGGAATAGGCCAGATAAGCCAGGATTGCAATCAGAACCAGCAGTGCAGTAAAGGCAACCAGCTCATTTGAGGTCAGGCTGTGCTTGAAGAGCATGAAAAGCAGGATGGGGATGGCAACAACGGCCACGGATATCAATCCGCATATTGCATAGATATAGGAAGCATAATAAATTTGAGTTTTATTAATATTTTGTTTCTCAATGTTTTTTGTGAAAAAAGCAAGTGAGGAAAAGCCCCCGGCAGGTAAAAAAACACTCACCAGGTTGCGTTTTAAAAACAACATGATGGTGCTGCTCAATTTTACTTTACTGCCAATGGTGCGAAAACTTTTAACATACATGTATCCCTGTAAAGCTATATATAGTCCGGTAACAAAGATGCCTAATAAAACATAGGGCAATCTGCATTTTTCCAATGTCTTCCTTATGCCAAGCAGTTCAATGTGTTCATTCTTAATAAAAAACACACATAGTGCCAACATTAATATCGCAAGTACAACCTGCCAAAAAGTTTTTTTCTTTAACATAAGATATTGAAAAATTATTATGTTTTTATACTGATGTTAAAAATCAGAAATTTTATTTTCCAAACAAATTGGTAATTGGAAAATCCTACATTTCTTTCATGATAAACCGTATAATTTCATCAAAACTATTTGAGAAATGATGCCCTCCCTGGGTAAACAGAAAATGAATGTTTTTCCCTCTTAATTTTTCAGGGAACTTGGTTTCTTCATCTTTACCAAAGATACAAAGAGTGGGGAAATATTTCAACCTTCTTATTTCGTCTACCACATTATAAACATCTTTTCTGTTCCCAATGCTGAGCATATCGCTAACATGAATTTCAAATCCTGCTTTTTCGCTTGGAGAAAGTAAGGCCAAGGCCTGAATTTTATCTTTTAAAATAAAGGGCAATTTATCAGCGACAAAAGGTAATACATCGGCTCCAAATGAATAACCGACCAGAAGTATTTTTGATTTTCCCCAGGTATGCATATAATTCTGGATAAAAGGGGCAATATCAGCGGCCACTTTTTGTGGATTCTTTTCAGACCAGAAATAATGCAGGGCATCTAATCCTATGCACGGAATGTGTTTTTGGGCAAGGCGATTTGCCAGGGACTGATCAAAATCCGTCCAGCCTCTGTCTCCTGAAATAAAAAAGGCCAGTGGTTTGCCCGGATCCGTGATAGCTTGTGTTACATGAATAAACTGATTGACTGAAGAGGAGCGGGAAGCCCCGTTGGAATAACCTGTATTTACGGGGTTATTTAATGTTTCCTGGTGATAAGCAAAACATTGAAAATTTGCAGGGTTGCTTTTTAAGGCAAATCCATCGGAGACAGAAAAAAACAACGACACAAACAACAACAACTTATTCATTTTATCCGGAATAATCAAGTCTTATTAAGATATGAATAATTTAATCAAATTCGATTTTATTTAACTGCAAAAATACAGATATCCGCATCAATGATTGAGTATCCTGGGTTTATCTTATGTTAAAAAATTGTAAATTCACAGAGGAATTTATATTCGATTTTTCATATCTTTAATGACAATTTCCTCAGTATCTGATGAAAAAAACATTAAGGCAAATATTTTCCTTTTATTATGAAGGTTTTAAAGCAATGACTGTTGGCAGAACCTTATGGGCAATCATCATTTTCAAGTTGTTTCTTATTTTTTTCGTTCTGAAACTTTTCTTTTTCCCCGATTTTCTGAAGAAAAAATTCGATAATAACGTTCAACGTGGCAATTATGTTATAGAACAATTAATTAAAAGGTAAACGTATGGGTTTAATTCTTGTTGCCTCAGTGGTCAGCCTTAGCCGTGCACAGTTTGCGCTTACGGCCATGTATCACTGGCTTTTTGTTCCTCTCACCCTGGGATTGTCATTTATCATTGCCATTATGGAAAGTTTGTATGTTAAAACCGGCAATGAGGAATGGAAGCGCATTACCAAGTTCTGGATGACCTTGTTCGGGATTAATTTTGCAATTGGAATAGCAACGGGCATTATTCTGGAGTTTGAATTTGGGACCAACTGGTCGAATTATTCCTGGTTTGTGGGTGATATTTTTGGAGCTCCACTGGCCATTGAAGGAATACTGGCTTTTTTCATGGAATCGACCTTTGTGGCCGTGATGTTTTTCGGATGGACGAAAGTCAGCAAAGGCTTTCACCTGCTGTCAACCTGGCTGGTATTTGTAGGTTCTAACCTGTCGGCATTATGGATACTTGTTGCCAATGCCTGGATGCAAAATCCTGTAGGCATGAGGTTTAATCCGGATACAGCCCGTAATGAGATGGTCAATTTCTGGGAGATGCTTTCGCCTGTGGCCATCAACAAATTTTTTCACACCTTAACCTCTGGCTATGTGCTGGCAGCAGTTTTTGTTTGTGGCATCAGTGCCTGGTTCCTTATCCGCCGCCGCGAACAATTTCTGGCAATAAAAAGCATAACTGTAGCCTGCATTTTCGGACTTATTTCTTCCGTTTTGCTGGCCATAAGCGGAGATTCTTCAGCAAGGTTAATTGCCCACACCCAGCCCATGAAACTGGCTGCCATGGAGGGCGTTTATCATGGCAATGAAGGACAAAGCCTTATGGCGATTGGAATTCTGGTTAAATCGGAACAGAAGAACCTTAAAAACGAATACCATGTAGTAAAGTACAGGATTGAAATTCCACATTTATTATCATTCCTGGCATTCGGGAAATTTAATGCCTTTGTTCCCGGGGTGGATGATTTGATTCAGGGCAATCATCAATATGGCCTTATTTCTGCAAAAGAAAAAATTGCCAGAGGGAAAACGGCCAGAAATACTTTGATGAGACTTTACCAGGCCAGAAAGTCTCATGATACGGCAACATACAACAACCTGAAAGAAAAGTTCCATGAACGGAATTTTGTGGATAACCAGTTCAGATATTTCGGCTATGGCTTTTTAAATGATACAAACAGCCTGATTCCCAATGTGCCCCTTGTTTTTTACAGCTTCCACATCATGGTGGTCTTGGGTTTCTTTTTTATCCTTTTATTCCTTTTGTTATTGTTATTTATCCGGAAGAAAAGCCTGGAAATTCACCGCTTTTGGCTATGGATCTCCTTATGGTCCATGCCGCTTGCATATATAGCTTCCCAAAGCGGTTGGGTAGTCTCCGAGGTGGGGCGCCAGCCCTGGGTGGTCCAGGATTTGATGCCTGCCGTAGCGGCTATTTCCCAGATAGATGCATCGGCGGTGGAAACCACCTTCATCCTTTTTGCTGTTCTCTTCACGGCCTTGCTGATAGCAGAGTTCAGCATTATGATCAAGCAGATACGGTTGGGTTCTAAAAAAGAAAAATAATTAATATCCCTGAAAATGTCATATTACGCTTTGCAACAATATTGGTGGGTGATCATCTCTTTACTGGGAGGAATACTGGTGTTTCTGCTTTTTGTACAGGGCGGGCAGACCCTGATTTATACCCTTGGCAAAACGGAGAAGGAAAGAAGCCTGATTATAAATGTCCTGGGACGGAAATGGGAATTCACCTTTACTACCCTGGTCACTTTTGGCGGGGCATTTTTTGCATCCTTCCCCTTGTTCTACGCCACCAGTTTTGGCGGTGCTTATTGGCTGTGGATGCTTATTCTGTTTTGTTTCATCCTTCAGGCCGTGGCTTATGAATACAGGTCGAAGCCCAATAATATTTTTGGGCACAGAACTTATGAGATTTTTTTACTGATCAACGGGACTTTGGGAACGTTTTTGCTGGGAGTGGCGGTGGCAACGTTTTTTAGCGGGGCTAATTTTGTGGTTGATGACCTGAAGCATGCTTCATGGGCGAATTCCTATCATGGCCTGGAATTGATTTTAAATGTGAAGAATATTGCCTTGGGATTTTCAGTATTCTTCCTTTCCCGGGTCTTGGCACTTTTATATTTTATTTCATCCCTGGATCATCCTCAAATATTGTTACGCATTAAGCGGCAACTTTGGTTGAATTCCCTTCCGTTCCTGCTGTTCTTTCTGATTTTTTGCACCTTGCTTTTAACCGGGAAGGGCTGTTCCTATTCTTCAGCCAATAATCAGATGAGGATGGAATCCTGTAAGTACTTTTATAATTTCATCGATATGCCTTTGGTCCTGATAATTTTTGTGGTTGGCGTGATATGGGTACTGGCAGGAATTATTCTCACTTTAATGGGTAAGGGAAAGAAAAGTATCTGGCTGTCGGGCACAGGTACGGTACTTACTGTATTTTCACTTTTTCTGATTGCAGGATTAAATCATACCTGTTTTTATCCTTCAAGCTATAGTTTGCAGAGTTCGCTTAATATAGAAAACAGCTCATCGAGTAAATATACGCTTACTGCAATGAGCTGGGTTTCTGTTTTATTGCCTTTTGTTTTTGCTTATATCTTTTATGCCTGGAAAGCAATGAACAAGTCAAAAATCACTGAAAGCGAACTGGATTCAGAACCTCATGTTTATTGACCGTCTGAACAGGAAATTTTACTGAAATTTTTGGGCAAATTCCTTAGAGATGTAATTGTCATAGCTCAGGCAAACATGAGTAGCAAAAGCAGTTGCTGTTTTTACAATTCCGTCCCACTGATTTTCAGTAATGTTGTTTACTCCTTCCAGCCTGACATCCTGTTTTAATAATGAATATACAATACCTGCATTAAATGTATCGCCTGCACCCACTGTGCTTACCGGTTGAATAGTTTCCACGGGATATTTTTTGGATACTGAACCGGAGAAGACATATATGCCTTTTTGATTTGCCGTGACAATTAAATTTGGGCATAGTGTTTTAACCTTATTGTATGCTTCTTCAGGTGTTTGGGAATTGAAAATAAAAGAGAAATCCTCATCCGATCCCCTGACAATATGTGCCAATGACATGTTCTCCAGTATGTTGGGCCTCATTTTTTCCAACTCAAATTCGTGTGCCTTCCTGTAATTCGGGTCATAAACAATAATGGCTTTATGCTCACGGGCATAGTGAATAAAATTTATTACGCTTTCCCTTACTTCATCTGCCATGCCATAATATGAACCAAAGAGGACCACATCATTTTCAGCAACGGGAGGCATTTTAAAATTAAGCCGTTTTGCCGGATAATTTTTGTAGAAGCTGTACTGGGCATTGTTTTTATCGTCAAGGAAGGCCATAGATATAGATGATTTCCCGTCATCATATCTTTGGATATATTCGGTCGATACGCCATTATCTTTTAAAAAATTGTCGATAATTGTTCCCACCTGGTCATTTCCATATTCGGTCAGCAAAGATACCGGCACTTTCAACCGGCCAAGAGAAATAGTTGTATTGACCATAGCACCGCCGGTTTTGGCAGCTACGGGTTTTAAATCTTTGAAAATAATGTCCAGAACTGTTTCTCCAATAGTATAAACTTTACGCATAATATGATTTTTTTCTGGTAAGTTTGATTTTACCAGTTTTTATTGTTTCGAAAGGTCATTTGCAGCTGCTGCCCTCGATTTTTGCCCAAGATAACCGCCATGGTGCCGTTTTGCATAGTCAGTATTTGAAAAATGCAGCTGCTTCATCATTAAGACGACCATTATATCGCCGATTACGGTCATCATGGTTGTAGAAGTGGTGGGCGTTAATCCTAAGGGGCATACTTCTTTGGGGCCTCCGGTGTGAATGGCCACATCAGCCAGTTTGGCCAAAGGACTATCCAAATTTCCGGTGATGACAATAATGGGCACATTGTCAATAAATTTTCTGGTCAATTCAACCAATTCCAGTATTTCACGGGTTTTTCCGGAATTGGAAATCAGCAGCATGGCATCGTGTTGCTGCATAACCCCTAAATCGCCATGTTGGGCATCACTGGGATGAAGAAAAACAGCAGGAGTACCGGTAGATGAAAAAGTTGTAGCAATGTTGATGGCTATTTGCCCGGCTTTGCCCATGCCACTGACAATGAGTTTGCCGTTTTGTTTGTGGACATGTTCGTAGATGATTTCTTCTGCTTTGGCAAAACTTTCATTTACAGGAATATTCATTACAGCTTGTGATTCAGCCCTTAATATTTCCGTGATTTCTTGCGTAGTGATTGTCATTTTTGTATTCCCCTCTAATTTTTTGTGGTTTATAAGTTTGGTTGAATTTCTTAAGTAAGCCAAAAACATGCAAATGTAAAAAAAATCAATTATTTATAACATTTTTAATAAAAAAGGATATATTTGTATAACTCACTGCAAGTTAAAAATTTCTCATTCGGTATCCATTCAATTTCAATGTATTATGCTTAAAAAAATGATACAGACTTCTACTCAAGAGAATCTTGTTTCTGATGATTTGGAAATCAGACAGTTAAAAGACAAAATCAAGAAGTTAGAGAGCAAATTGGCAGAAAAACGGAAAGTTGAACAACTTCAGACAGCCTTGTACAATATTTCCAATGCAGTTAATAAATCAAAGGATTTAAAGGATTTGTTGCAGGAAATACGCGATACGCTGAGCCCGATTATTGACACCAGCAATTTTTATGTCGCCATGTACGATAAGGCCAGGGATATGATATCCATTCCTTATATGCAGGATGCCAATGATAATTTTGAATATTTTCCTGCCGGTAAAACATTATCCGGCTATGTAATTAAAACGGCCAGATCATTGTTTGCGGATCAGGCAATGTTTAAGCAGCTTAAAAGAAACGGCGAGATAGAACTGGTAGGTACTGATTCTAAAATATGGCTGGGTGTCCCTCTTGTTACCTCTTCCGGTGAGGCGATTGGCATGATCGGCATTCAAAGTTATGAGGATGAAAATGCCTATTGCAGAAAGGACATGGAATTGCTGGAATTCCTGTCCAATCAGATCTGCATTACCATTGAACGGAAATTGTATGAGGATGCTATTCAGCTGGAAAAATCCTATTTTGAGCAACTCTTTGAATTTTCACCTGAAGCATTGGTGGTTACGGATTGTCATGGGACCCTGCTTAAGGCCAATCAGGAATTTTATAACATGTTCGCCTTTCAGCCTGAGGAATCGTTGGGGTTGAATTTGGTTGATCTGATCATTCCGGTTCACCTGAAAAAAGAAGCCGCTTCGATAAAAAGGAAAATCCTGAACGGTGAAAAGATAAAAGTCGAAACCATGATGAAAAGGAAAGGAGGTTCTTTGTTTGATGTATCCATTTTGAGCTCTCCCATTTACAAAAATGGCAAGATAAATGGAAATTATGAAATCTACAGGGATATTACAGATCAGAAGGTTGCAGAGCTCAAACTCAGGGAAGCCAAAGAGAAAGCAGAAGAAGCCGACAGGCTTAAAACCGCTTTTCTTTCAAACATGTCACATGAAATCCGGACTCCGTTAAATTCTATTCTGGGATTCACGGATTTGCTTTTTAGCCAGGATTTATCCAAAGAGGTAAAGAATGAATACAAGGAAATCATTGCCAACAGCGGAAGAAATTTGTTGAACCTGATTGAGGATATTATTGACGTTTCCAAAATTGAAGTGGGGCAACTCAGAATTTATAATTCTAATTGTTATTTAAACAAACTCATGAAAGAACTCAAGGTTTTGTTTGATGAAGAAATAAAAAGGAAACAGAAAAAGGAAGTCAAACTGATCCTGAAAAATGGCTGTGGCGATGAACAATTCAACATTGTCTCAGATCCTTTCAGGTTAAGGCAAATAATATTAAATCTGCTGGGAAATTCACTCAAATTTACCGATCGTGGATTTATAGAGTTTGGATATATGATTGAGAATAACGTTCCTAATCCGGTTTTGAAATTTTATGTAAAAGATACGGGAATCGGCATACCCCTGGAACAGCAGAGCTTTATTTTTGAACGGTTCAGACAGGCAGATAACCAGAACCATTATATTAACCATGGTACGGGTTTAGGCCTGACTATTTCAAAGGGCCTGGTCGAACTTTTGGGAGGCCGGATATGGTTAAAATCAGAGCCTGCTGCAGGTTCGACTTTTTATTTTACTATACCCCTCAGGCAAAAAACAGAATAATTACTTGTTGGTAAAGTCAGTATATAAGTGCTGCATATAGGCTTTGCCTGTTTTCAGGGTATTATTTATTGACTTCCCTTTTTCTGTCAAAATCTTTTTGCCTGTATGATCGAAAACGACTTTTGAAGTATCGGTCATCAACCCGAATCCATTGTTAAAAGCATAAAAAGCATATCCTTTAGACTGGCCGGAGAGCATATTCTTGCTGTAATGAAAAGCAGCATCGTTCTGACCCAGCTGTTTCAGGATAGTAAACGCCAGGTCGGTTTGAGATACATATTTGCTGATTACTTCATGTTTCGGAATTAATGCACCACCCAGCCACAGCATCGGAATCCGGAATTTTTCTTCTGCATAAACCGGAGTGTTTCCGGGGCGGGGACTGCCATGGTCGGCAACAAAAATGATTACCGTATTTTTCCACCAGGGGGCTTTTTTGGCCCTGCGGACAAAATTGCCAATGCATTGATCCGTATAATAGGCAGAGTTTAAAAATTTATTGTCGTCGTCCTTGCCGGCAAAAACCGTTTTCATGGGCACATCAAAAGGATCGTGGTTGCTGAGGGTAAAATAGGTTTTGAAAAATGGCCCTTTTGATTGGCTTATATCATTGAATAGCTTGTTAAAAACAATGTGGTCGTGAACTCCCCATTTGGAATTATAGGTAGATGGCGGGAAACTGTCTTTGCAGACGATTTTGTCGAACCCGGCCAAAGTAAGATAGGAGCGGAGGTTGGCAAAATCTACATCACCTCCGTAATAAAAGGCGGTATTGTATCCTATTTTCTTGAGATCTTTGGTCAGATAAGGCAACTGCTGGGTTTTTTGTGCAAATTTGATGATCGATGAATTGGGTAAAGCCGGAAATCCACTCAGCAATGCAACGATGCCTTTATCACTCCGGTCGCCACTGGCATAAAGGTGATCGAATAAAATTCCTTCTTTCAACAGTTGGTTGAATTGAGGAGTCACCCCCTGCCGTCCACCCAAAGGTTCAATCAGTTTTGAGGTGAAGCTTTCAACTATAACCAGGACAATATTGGGATTCTTCTGGTTAAAAACTTTTTGTACTTCCCCTTCCTGTCTTTGATCCAGACTATGGAAAAGCTGTTCCGATTCTTCAGGTTTAAGATAATCATAAGATTTGTCTACCGAATTAAGATTGGCCAGGGAATAGCCGGCGTTCCAGACCACATTAATAGAGGCATGATTTTCAAAAAGATTTTCACTGAAATAAGCTGTCCCGACATTCATCGGGGCAATGCCAAATCCGCCCCGGATAGGTATAATCAATGCGGCAGTAAGGAAAAGGAATAATCCTGCTGCCTGCCATTTTCCGGCTTCAAGATTTTCTAAACGGTTGAATAACCATTTTTTATAGGAAAAATAGAAAATACAATATATAATTACCCCAATTAAAATTTGTCTGACGTAGATCCAGACGGGCACACTGGCCATCATATCTTTGGGGGTATTGATATAAAGAAGCGGGGAAGAATCCAGGCGAAAGCCCCAATATTTATACAATTCAAGGTCGACGATGACAATAAATGAAGTAATGCCCAAAATAACAGCGGTATAGATATTAATGGTTTTTTTCAACACATTTCCTTTAAAATTAGAGGTAAGTACAGTAGCCAGTCCGGGCATAAGCAGGATGTAGCCGATTGCCGATAAGTCCATTTTAAACCCATGTTCAAAAATGAAAAACCATTCTTTCATGCTGAGCTGAAAGGAAAGGTTATGATATACAAGAAGGAAAAGCAGGCGGGTTATGATAAAAAAGCTTAACCAGAATAATATGTAATAGGAAAAGAATAGGAGTCTTTTTTTCATTTTTTCTCGGAGTTAAAAACCGACAAAAATAATAAAATTAGACTGTATTAAATTAATATCCTTTTATATTAAGATAATGTTTAA